>JBCBZW010000295.1 GCA_039815145.1 Pseudomonadota bacterium | reverse complement strand
CGTCGCCGTCGCGCAGGTAGAGGCTCAACTGCAAGCCGGCGACGCGAAAGTCCCGCTCCGCCTGCACCACGAGCGACTGGCGCTTGAAGAGATTCTGCGCGTTCTCCACCAGGAAGATCTCGGCCAGGTCACCCTCGGCGATACGCCGGCGCAGGGCGTCGTCGCGGCGTACGGCGAGCGCGAGCAGTTCGCTGTAGACCACGAGCTTCTGGCCGGTCGCCACCCAGCGCCAGTAGGCTCGCAGGGCGCCGTGCTGCACCTGAACCTGGGTGCGCATCAGCTCGAGGTTGGTGAGGCGCAGATCCAGATCGGCCTGACGCAGGGCGAAGCGGCGAGGCCCGAACTCGCGGTCTTGAAGCAAGGCGAAGACCACGCCCACGTTGATCTCACCGAGATCGTTGGTGACGTACTCGTCCTGGTAGATGGGGAAATCCGCATCACTGATGCGATAGCCACCGGAGAACTGGATCGCGTCCCCCCGAATCGGCTTCACCACCTTGGAGTCGACCGTCAACCCCTCGTAGAAGCCACTGAACCAGTTGAGCGACTTGGTCTGCCACTCACTGTCGTAGGCGACGCCCTGTGCGGACAGCACCTTGGCACGGGCGGCGGCCGCCTTCTCGACGGCGGCGAGGATCTTCGGGAAGGACTCGATGGACGAGCTGAGCACCTCATCGATGTCGAGCGCCTGTCCAGTCCCCAGGTCTTCCGATGGCCCCATCGGGCCGAAGGCCTGTAAGGCTTCGGGGCGAGCGATGACATCCGATAGGTTGAGTGCCTGCGTGTCGATCGACTCCTGCGCGCTCGCGCTACTGATCAGCTGCAGGCCCAGCAGGCAGGCCAGGGGTAGCGCGCGGCCAGTCCGCCCGAGCGATGCGCGGGGCGTCATTCGATAGCAGCCGCGATCGACGCGGGGGCTTGGCGTGACTCCGGCGGGCGTGGCGGGAAGCTGTTGAGACGTCGCCACAACTCGTAGCCGAGCTTCACCTCGCTGAGCAGAATCCAGCCCTGGGCGCGCGCGCCGAGTCGCAGGTAGCGCTCCTCGGGCCAGGGATCGGAAGGATCTTCCGTGACCAGTACGCGAAAGCGTCCGTTGGCCGAAGCGACGGGATCCACGGACGCGACGATGCCGCCGAAGGTGCCGATGGCCACCTCGGGCCAACCGCCAAACTGCACGGAGGGCCACCCCTCGAAGCGAAGACGCACCAGCCGCCCGGGCTCGACGATCGACGCGTCGAGACCGGAGATGTAGATCTCCGCCGCCAGGCGCACACCCGACGGCACGAAGCTGGCAATGGTCTGCCCAGGCGAGACGAGCGTGGCTTTGTCGCCCGCCTCGATGGTGACGATGGTGCCGGCGCGGGGCGCCAACACCGTGCGCAGCGATTGGCGAGAGAGGTTGATATCCAGCCCCGCCAGCGACGCGCGATCGGACTCCGCCTTCGCGCTCGCCTCACGGTACTTGATCTCCGCGGTCTCGAAATCGACGCGGGACACCAGGCCCTGATCGAACAAACGCTTCTTGCGGTCGTAGTCGAGGCGTGCCGTCTCCGCGGCTAAGCGCGATGCTTGGTAGCGATTCTCAGCTGCCG
>JBCBZW010000294.1 GCA_039815145.1 Pseudomonadota bacterium | reverse complement strand
GCTGGCGCAGCGAGCAACGCGGCGCGGCGTGAGACTTCCCCTGGAGCGAGATCGGCATCCGAGCTAGCCTCTCGATACCTCAGCAGACGGAATCGCTATGCCCGCCAAAGAACACACGCTCGTCATCGACATCGGCGGCACCGGACTGAAGATGATCGTCCTCGACGACACCGGTCACCCGATCAACGAGCGCGCCCGAGAACTCACGCCCAAGCCCGCCGAACCGGAAGCGGTGATGGTGGTGCTCGAGGGCATGGTCTCCGCGCAACCTGCCCATGCGCGCGTGTCGGTGGGGTTCCCCGGCGTCGTCCAACGCGGCGTCGTGCGCACGGCCCCCAACCTCGGCACCAAAGCCTGGGCCAGCTTCCCCCTGGCTCAGCGCATCGAGGGGATGACCGGCAAGCCGACCCGCGCCGTCAACGACGCGGACCTGCAAGGGTTCGGCGTCATGACCGGCGTGGGCACCGAACTCGTCCTTACCCTGGGCACCGGCCTTGGCTCCGCCGTGTTCGTGGACGGGCGCCTGGTGCCCAACCTGGAACTCGCCCACCAGGCCTGGCGCAAGGGCGACACCTACGAGGAGCGCGTCTCCAACGAAGCGCGCAAGCGCAAGGGCAACAGCGATTGGTCCGAGCGCGTGCACCGCATGCTGGCGGACCTGGCGCCTATCTGGAACTACGACCTGGTGCACCTGGGCGGCGGCAACGCGAAGCACCTGGAGGGCGAGCTACCCGCGAACGTCCGCCTGTTCACCAACGTTGAGGGCATGACCGGTGGCGCCTGGCTGTGGAACGACGATCTCGATAGCAAGGGGGCGTCCAAGGGCGCGAGTCACGGCGCATCATGAGCGATCGGGTTCACCGCGCTGAGACCTCTGCCGAGCATCAGCGCCTAATCGATTCGCAAGCTCGCCGGGCGGACTGGAAGAACTGGGGGCCCTACGTGGCGGACCGCGCCTGGGGTACCGTGCGCGAGGACTACAGCCGCGACGGCGACGCCTGGCGCTACTTCCCCCACGAGCACGCCCGCAGCCGCGTCTACCGCTGGAACGAGGACGGCATCGCCGGCTTCTGCAACCGCCACCAGAACCTGTGTCTGGCCTTCGCCTTCTGGAACGGCGTCGATCGCATCCTGAAGGAGCGCCTCTTCGGCGTGACCGGCCACGAAGGCAACCACGCGGAAGATGTGAAGGAGTATTACTTCCACCTCGACGGGGTGCCCAGCCACGCCTACATGAAGATGCTCTACGTGTACCCGCAGGTGCCGTACCCCTACGAGGAACTGGTCACCGAAGGCGCCAAGCGCGGCACGGACGAGCCGGAGCTCGAGTTGGTCGACGTCATCGGCGATGCCCTGCGCGAGGGTCGCTACTTCGACATCGTCATCGAGCAGGCCAAGGTGTCCGAGGACGATCTGATCGTGCGGATCACGGCCCACAACCGCGGCCCCGATCCCGCCCCCCTGCACATCCTGCCCCACCTGTGGTTCCCCAACACCTGGTCGTGGGGTCACGACGACAGGCGCCCCACGCTGGCGGCCGTCGAGGGCGGCGCCGTGCGCGCGGAGGAGCGTCACCTGGGCGCCCGCTGGCTGTACGCCCGCAGCGATGGCGACGCGAACCCAG
>JBCBZW010000293.1 GCA_039815145.1 Pseudomonadota bacterium | reverse complement strand
GCGCAACTTGACGGACACTACCGGTTGATGTCGTGGACCTTGGCCGTGTCGATGCGGTAGTCCTTGACCATCGCGTTGGGGTCGGACGCGACGTGGGCCTTGTAGCCGTGGTGGGGCCGGTTGTGCTTGACGGTGTGCGTCGCGAACGCCGGCCCACCCCACCGACGCGTGGCTACACCGCCACGCTTAATCGTTCTTCCTCTTCCTGCTGCCTGCGTTCATGCTCCAGGTCGTACAGCCTTTGCATGTCCATATATCTTCGCGTGCCCCACTTGGTCCCGGCCACGTGACGCAGCCTGGCCGCGCTGAGCATCAACGCGCTGTTGCCATCCGGGAACGCGCCCACCACCTTCGTCCGACGCTTGATCTCACGCATGATCCGCTCCAAGGGGTTGTTCGTACGAAGACGCTGCCAGTGCTCACGGGGCAAACTCATGTACGTCAGCGTCTGCTCGACGCTCTCTCGCACGAACTCGGCCGCCTTCTTGAGCTTCATCCCTTCGAGCTTGGCCGCCACGTCCTCGGCCTTCTTCAGCGCCGCTTCACGGTCCTCACTGGCGTGGATCGCCTTGAGCATCGCCGACAGTTCCTTGACCCGGCCCTTGGGCACACAGCTCCACGCGTTGCGGTACCAGTGCACCACGCACCGCTGCCATTGCGCCTCGGGGAACACCTCGCCCAGCGACTCGACCAGGCCCAGGCACGCGTCGCTCACGAACAAACGTGTGCCTTCCAGGCCGCGTGCTTTGAGCTGACGCATAAACATCAGCCACGAGGCCTTGTCCTCCTTCGCGCCCTCCGCGATCCCCAGCACCTCGCGGTAGCCGTCCTCAGCAACACCGATCGCCACCAGGATCGCCACGTTCTTCACCTCCCCGCCCCACGAGCGTTTGAGGTACGTGCCATCGAGATAAACATACGGGTGCCTGCCCTCGATCGGCTTGTCCCGCCAGTCGTCGATCTGCTGGTACACCTTCTGGTTCAACTGGCTGACCGTGCTCGGGCTCACCCGCGTGCCCCACAACGCCTCGGTGATGTCCTCGACACGCCGGACTGACACGCCCGCCAGGTACATCTCGATCAGCGACTCCTCGACGCTCGACTCACGACGCTTGTAACGCTCAAGGATCTGCGTCTCGAACGGCAGCGACCTCAATCTCGGCACCTTCAATGTCACCTCGCCCGCCTTCGTCTGCAACTTACGGCTGTACGAGCCGGCCCGCGTGTCCTTCCGAGCGTCCGTCCGCTCGTACTTCCCGGCCCCGCAAAGCTGCTTGGCCTCGGCGTCCAGCAAACCGTTAAGCGTCTGCTCGACGCTCTCCCGCACGACCCGGTCCACGTGCCCGCGGACCTGGTCTTCATCAATCTTGAAAGCCCCTTGGATCGGGGAATCGTTGCCTGTAACATCATCTTCCATGGTGGTTCTCCAGTGAATGGGATTGATCTCAACAACACCATCCGCTCGGAGGACCGCTTTTTCAAACTGCGCATAATTTAGGACGTTATCGCGTGTGCAAATGCTGCGCGAGGATGCTGGGCGGCTGGAAGCCTCGTCGGCCGAGTTCACTCAGATCATGAAGCAAATCCGCCGTCTTTGGGATGCGGTGAAAGACGAGCGGGCCAAACCCGAGCCGAACTTTGAAACGATCCGCGAG
>JBCBZW010000292.1 GCA_039815145.1 Pseudomonadota bacterium | reverse complement strand
TGCTCGACGCTTACGGCGAGTTCCTGAGCGGCGTGGTAGCTACCCCGGGCGCGAGCATCGATAGCGTGCCGCTGGTGAGTCCGACCGAGGCCGATGCCCTGCGGGCGCGCTCGCGCGGCAAGGCGCTGCCTATCGGCGAGGTCACCTCCGTGGTGCCGGCGATCCTCGCCCGGGCGCAGGACCGCGGCGAGGCCGTGATACTGAGCGACGGCACCCAGGCCTTCACGGGCGAGGCCCTGCACGATGCGGTGCATCGGGTGGCTGCGGCCCTGCAGCTGCGCGGCGTCGGCCGCGGCGATGGCGTGCTGGTCGCGTTGCCTCGTGGCGCGGAACAGATCGTCGCGCTGCTGGGGGTGATGGTGGCGGGGGCGGCCTACGTGCCTATCGATCCTGACTACCCTGACCAACGTCGCCGTCAGGTGATCGAAGATCTCACCGCGCGGCGCGGGCGTGCGCCGCTGATGCTGGTGGGGGCGGACGCGGATGCGGTGGCGGGTGCTGAAGCATTGACCTTCGCCGCTGCCCTAGCGGAGCCACCGCTCTCTACCCTGCCGCCGATCGCCGGTGACGACCTCGCCTACGTAATCTACACCTCGGGCTCCACCGGCCGCGCCAAGGGCGTAGCCGTGCGCCATCGCAACCTGCTGGCGTCCACCTTGGCACGTGGCGAGCACTACGCGCAAGCGCCCACGCGCTATCTGCTGGTGTCCTCCTGCGCCTTCGACAGCTCCGTCGCAGGCATCTTCTGGACCCTGATGGACGGTGACACGCTGGTCGTGGCGCCCGCGCAGGAAGCGGCCGATCCGCGCGCGCTCGCGCAGCTCATCGAGGGGCACGGCATCACCCACACGCTGATGCTGCCGGGCCTCTACGCCCTGTTGTTGGAGGCCGCGGCGCCGGCCCAGCTCGTGAGCCTGCGCACGGTCATCGTCGCCGGTGAGGCGTGCCCCGTGGGGGTCGCCCAACGCCACGGTCAGGTGCTGGGTCAGCAGGGCGTGCAGCTCACCAACGAGTACGGCCCTACCGAAGGCACCGTGTGGGCGAGCGCCTACGACTGCACGGGCACGGAAGTCGATCACGTGCCGATCGGCAGGCCCATCGCCGGCGCGGAGACCTACGTGCTCGACGGCCAGGGGGGCTTGCTACCCGATGGGGCCGTCGGCGAGTTGTGGATCGGCGGGGCCGGTGTTGCAGAGGGCTACCTGGGGCGAGAGGATCTGACCGACGCGCGCTTCAGTGCGCCGGCGGCGGTGGGCGCCGGTCGCTGCTATCGCACGGGTGACCTGGTGAGGCGCGGGTCCAGCGGCGAACTCGAGTACCTCGGCCGGGCCGACGAGCAGATCAAACTGCGCGGCTTTCGCATCGAGCCGGCGGAGATCGAGAGCTTGCTGCGTGAGCATCCTCAGGTGCGCGACGCGGCGGTCGGCGTGGTCGAGGAGGGCGCTGGTGGACGCCTCGTCGCCTGGTGCGTGGCGCAAGGTGAAGCGCCGACGACGGTCGCGCTGCGCGAACACCTAAGCGCGCGGGTGCCGGCGTACATGGTGCCCACGCACGTTCAGATGCTGGAGACGCTGCCGCGCCTGCCTAATGGAAAGGTCAATCGTCAGCGCCTGCCCGCGGTGGTGGCAACGGCGGCGACTGCCACCGCGCCGATCGCCTACGCCGACGACACGGAGCGCGACCTGGCC
>JBCBZW010000291.1 GCA_039815145.1 Pseudomonadota bacterium | reverse complement strand
CGTCAGACCCAGCTCATTGTCGGCGTCCACCTTGCCCTCGTCGCTGGGGTCGCACTCGCGCGCGACGGCCAGCGCTTCGGCCGCGTCGATGTCGCTGCGGTCGCCGTGACCGACTTCGGACATGCGAGCGGCCCACTCGCGTACGCGTGGGAAAGGCTCAAACAGGCGCGGTGCACTGGGCACGTTGGCGTTGGTCATCCAGACGGGGAAATATCCGAGGATGTCGGTGTAGCCCGGTCGCTCGCCATCGAGGTAGGGGGCGTCACCCGCCAGTGCGTCCTCGAGCAACTCGATTTGCGCCTGCAGCTGCCAGCGCGCCTGCGGCAGCGATTCGGCGAGCTTCGAGAAGTCCATGAAGTTGAAGAACTGTTTGCGGTCCTCGATGACCTCGCCGGGCACCTGCGGGTTCTCGCCCATCGACAACGCCGCGCCTGGCTCGAAGAAGGCCTTGTCGCTCCAGCGCGATAGGGCTAGCGCCAGACCTCGGCGTCCTGTCGGGAACAACGACGGCACCGGCTGGCGCGCCTCGATCTGCTGGGCGATGCAGAGCGTGTCGCAGTACACCTCCGCGCCGATCTGTAACACCGGGGTTTTGCGGTAGCCGCCGGTCAGCGCCGTGAGATTGGGCTTGGGCATGATCATGGGAATCTGTACCGATTGCCACGGCGCCGCCTTGATGCCGAACACGAGCCGGATCTTTTCGGCGAACGGCGAGGCGTCGAAGTGGTGCAATATGAAAGTGCTCACGTTAGATTCTCCGCTGTGTAGGTGCGGGATGCGTCATGACAGTCGTGCTGAAGTCGTTCGAGGATGCCGCGGCCCTGTTGCGCCCCGGTGTCACGGCGTTCGTCCACGGCACGGCGACGGAGCCGCGCGGCTTTGTTGAGTGGCTGGCGCAAAACGCTGCGCTCGACGGCACCCACCTGATTACGAGCTTTATTCCCGGTATCAATACCGAGACGCTTGCCGACAGCGGTGCGCGGCTCACCACCTTTATGGCGCAACCAGCGCTGGCCGAAGGCATCGCTCGAGGTGATGTTGAAGCGCTGCGCCTGCACTACGGCGAACTGCCCGGCTGGATCGCGGCGCGCGAGTCGCTCGATCTGGCATTCGTACGTGGCCGCCGACTTCCGAACGGCAGGGTTGCCACGGGTATAACGGGCGAGCTCATCGCCGCTGCCTGCGCGCGCGCGGACACGGTGTGTGTCTTCGATGATCCCGACATGCCGTTGCCCGAGCAGGGTGTCACCATGGATGCGCCCGATGTCGTGGTCGCCGCGCCTGGCCCGCTTATCGAGTATCGCGGCGGCGATCGTATCGACGACCTGGCGCGGACCATTGCAGCGAACGTTGCGACACTCGTCGACGATGGCGCCACGCTGCAGTCGGGCCTGGGCGTTGTGCCCACCGCCGTGTTCACGGCGTTGACGCGGCGGCGCAAGCTGCGCTTGTTCAGCGGCATGATCAGCGACGCGGTGATGGCGCTGGTCGCCACCGGCGCGCTGGACACCGATGCCGAGCATGTCTACGGCATGGCGCTGGGTACACGTGAACTCTATGAGTGGCTCGGCGGTCGCCCGCGCTTCCGTGTGGTCGGCTGCGAGGACTCGCACAACAGCGAACGCATGCGCGTCCTGCCAAAGTTTACAGCCATCAACAGCGCGGTTGAGGTGGGGCTCGACGGCAGCGTCAATGCGGAATTGCT
>JBCBZW010000290.1 GCA_039815145.1 Pseudomonadota bacterium | reverse complement strand
TGGTTCGAGACGACGCGACCGATCCCTGGGCGCCTGTGCGCGACATCACCGGCGCGCGCCGCGATGGGGTCACCTATCATGCTCCGCACCACGCTGCGGCTCTGGCGGCCCCGCACGTGTTCGTCGGCAATGTGCTGACCGAGCTTCAGAGCGTTGTGGGCACCGATATCAACTCGGTGCTCCGTCTCTTCGACGATCCGGCCCACCTGCGCCAGGACGTGGCAGGGACGGTTCCTGTCGTCAATGACGGCGATCCGGTACGGTGGATCGAGGATCTGTCCGGGAACAACCGGCACCAGACCTTCACCGATGCGGGCCCGACGCCAGTCTTCCGGATCTTACCGGACGGCAGAGGCACGGTTGAAGCTGACCTGAGTACGGTCACCGATGACTGGCAGGAGTTCGCCGGTGTGGACGTGGGGCAGGAGATCACAGACCTCACCGACTTCATCTCAGTAGTGAGCACGTCGAATACCTGGACGAGCGTTTCTAACGCGCAGAACTTCGTCGGCTTCTTCAATCGGATCGATAACGGCGCGCGCGTCAACATGAACACCGATCGGCGCGGGAATGTCACCGGTCGACAGCTCGAGTTCCGCAATGCCAGCGCGATCACGGGCAGCATCCTCGCTGAGATGATCTGGAGCCTTAACCAGGCCGGCGGCGTCGTGACGGCCGGCATGTACAACATGTTCGGCGACGAGCACGCGATGTTCGCCCCAAGCGCTGGCGACGACGTGCTTCAGAACGGCACGACGATCGAGCACGTCATGCACACCCTCGCGACCGACAACAACGCCGACCCCGGCGTGCGGCGTCTCCACGGCATCGCTGTGGCCGGTGGCGCATGGAACGAGACCAAACGCCGTCGTTTGCGAGACGCCATGTCCGAGCGGCTGAGGAAGCCCCTGGCCGCCTAACCCAAGGAGGAAATGATGAGGCTTCAAAAACTGCTACTGGCGGGACCGTTGGCCTGTTCGCTTTCGGCCTGCGCAATCGATCCTGCTGCCGTTGATCTCTACAACGCCCGGATCGCCGCCGCGAACGACCTGAGTCAAGACCGAACCCAGGTCGGCCGCGTCGCTGCTGGCATTACCAAGGCCCAAGCCGGTCTCAGCCTTGGGTGCGCTGGAGTTCTTGATCTTGGGGTCTCCCGTCTCCTCAGCGCTTATTGCCTAAGCCGTCAAGTGAGGGGGCTGGACTGATGCAGATGGATGCAATCGACCTGATCTATTGGGCTGCCCTTCACCGCGCTCCGGACGCTGGTGGCAAGGATTTCTATCTTGGCCACCTGCGTGCGGGCACCATGACAGGACCGGAGGTTCTGGCGCAGATCATGGCTTCAAACGAGGCGCAGGCTCGAGCGGCCCAGATTGACTATACGGGCACCGTCACGCTGCCTTCGCCCCCTCCAACGCCTGGGCCGGCTCCTGATCTGCGGCCCGGCGCGCCGCTCTCGCAGACTGTCCAGCCTGAGATGCTGCTGGTTCACAAGGGCACGGGCTCTCGCAGGACGGTTGTCGAGGTGCAGGCGAACCTCGTCCGCCTCAAGGATGAAAGCGGCGATGTGTTCCCGGTTCCGCGCGGCACTCTCGACACTCAGTATGAGATCTGGAGGCCCTGATGCGCATCGCACTTGTGCTGGCGGGGCTCGTCCTCGCCGGCTGCGTCATCCCGCCCACGACCTATCTCGAGCTCAAGTACGACCCC
>JBCBZW010000289.1 GCA_039815145.1 Pseudomonadota bacterium | reverse complement strand
GATGCGCGGGTCGCGCACGGCGCTGAACCAGCTGCCCTCGCCCGCCACCGCCGCGCTCAACTGTGCCCGCACCACCTCGGCCAGCAGCATCTCGACGATGCGCTCGCTCATGAAGGCACTGCCGCTGCCGCCGGCGCGCGTCTCCTCCACCAACAGCTGGGCGACCGCCGCCATGGACGGCGGCCTATCCGATGCGCTAACCACCGCCAGCCTTGGCAGGGCCCGATAGAGGGGATTCAAGCGGGTGTCGCGCAGGAGGAAGACGCCACAGACCAGCTCCGTCGCGCCGTTCATCACGGCGATGCTGGACTTGCCCGCGAGGTGATCTTCCAGCGACACGACGGTGCGCGGCGCGCCTTCGCTCATCGTGTGCTCTCCGCCGGCGAAGCAGATCGCCACCTCACCGGCAGCGATCGATCGCACGTCTCCCCGCAGATCGAGGTCGAAGCCGCCGCGCACCACCAGGTGAAACGGGATGACCAGCGTCTCCGGCGGCACCTGGAACATCTCCGCCAGGCGCTCCGCGGCGGGCAGCTGCAGCCCCCAGGGCGAGCGATAGCACTCGTTCAGCAGCAAGGTGCCGGAGACGCGCATGGCGGCGAGGGCGTCGCTGAGGGCGTCTTTGGGTCCGCGGCTCATGGCGAGAGTATCTGCAAACAAATCGATACATACAAGCATTCAAAGGATTGCGCGGGCGCCCTAGAGTCTGTCTCCGCCCCCCTCAAGGAGAACCTTTATATGGAATTGCCGGCAGAACTCTTCTGGCTCGCCCTCACCGTCACCATGACCGGCCTGATGTGGGTCTACGTGTTCGTGCTCGTCGCCCAGCTGGGGTTCGGGCCGGCGATGCGCGACCCGGTCCACGACACGCCCTACGCCGCGCCCTGGGCGCAGCGGGCGAAGCGCGCCCACGCTAATGCGGTGGAGAACCTGGCGATCTTCGCGCCGCTCGTGCTCGTGCTGCATGCGGCGGAGATCAGCACGTCGGCTACCGTCGCGGCTTGCGCGGTCTACTTCGTGGCCAGGGCGTTGCACTACGGGGTTTACGTCGCGGCGGTGCCGTGGGCGCGTACGCCCTTGTTCATGGTGGGGTTTCTCGCCCAGGCGACGCTAGCGGTCACGCTGTTGCGGTCATCGCTGTAGGGCACGTCGCCGATTGTCTGAGGCGACCGTCCGGCGGATCGCCTGTGGTAGTTGAGGCTCTTCATCCTTGATGACCGCTTGCTAATAGGCAATCGTCTTCAATAACTCGGCAGCGGACAGCCTGCTGACCACTGCCACGTCTGAAGGATGCGCAGGGACGCCATCAGGGCGCCGCGCCCCGTGCCAAGGAGCCAAGGCCATGCAGCGCGCCCGATCCACCCGTGAGATCCCCCTACGCCATGCCGTACGTCGCGGCGTCCTCAGCATGTGCCACGGCGGCGCCTGGGCCCTCAGTGGCGCCCTGCTGATCGCACCGGGGTCGCAGGCGGCAGACGCCCACGCGATCGTGCAAGCCAGCAACAGCCGTGGCGGCCCCTTCCCCCCGGTCATCGTACTCCCCACCCTCGACGGCACCGACGGCTTCGCCGTGGCCGGCGCAGGGCGCGCAGTCGCGATCGCTGGCGACCTCAATGGCGATGGTCTCGCCGACCTGGTCACGAGCAGCGAGCCGCTCAGCTTCGTGCTGCCAGGTCGCAACACGCCCTTCCCCGCGGTGATCCCCGCCAGCG
>JBCBZW010000288.1 GCA_039815145.1 Pseudomonadota bacterium | reverse complement strand
GCAGATGCTCGCCGTGCTGCTCGATGCAGAAGTACGGCGTCTCGAACAGCTCCTGCTGGAGTATTATCTGAGCGCCATCGGCCGCCGCCTGCCGCACCAGGTCCGTCGCCCGGGCGACGTTCGCCTCCCGATCCCAACTGCACGCCATCTGCGTGGCGGCCAACGTCACTCCGCGCATCTGCGGATCCCCTCCTCCTCGAGCTGCGCTCAGGTTGTCTCACGAGTGCGCCCGCCGGTGCAAAGGGCATCGCCCTTTGCGTGGGCGGCTCGGCTCGCATAGCCTGCGCCTCAACGAAGTACCTCGAGGAATCGGCGGAAGTGACGACCTATCGGATGCCGGCCGAGTGGGACCCGCACGAGCGTTGCTGGATGGCCTGGCCCTGCCGGGAGGGGATGTGGGAGGACCCGCAAGCCACCGCGGAAGCCTACACGCGGGTGGCCCACGCGATCGCCGACTACGAGCCGGTCGCGATGCTGGTGCCGCCGCACCTCGCCAAGGGCGCTCGCCACCACCTGGGCGCAGACATCACCCTCATCGAGATGCCGATCGACGACTCGTGGTGTCGGGACACGGGCCCCACCTTCGTGCGCAGCGACGACGGCACCCTCGCTGGCGTGTCCTTCACCTTCAACGCTTGGGGCGGTAAGTACCACCCCCACGACCAGGACGCGCTCATCGGCGAACGCATCCTGCGAACCTTGCAGTTGCCGGTGATCCACTCCGCGCTAGTCGCCGAGGGCGGCGGATTCTGCGTCGACGGTGAGGGCACCCTGCTCACCACCGACACCTGCTTCCCCAACCCCAACCGCAACCCGGACTGGTCCCGCGCGCAGATCGACGAGGAGCTGAAGACGCGCCTCGGCGTCGAGAAGGTCATCTGGATACCGGGAGACCCCATCGACCCCGAGACGGATGGCCATGTGGACTGCATCGCTGCCTTCGCCGCGCCTGGCAGACTCATCATCAAGGACTCGGAGGATGGGGATGACCCGCGCAAACCCTACTTCGACTCGGTACGCGCGGCGCTGGCCGATCAAACCGATGCCCGAGGCCGACCATTGGAGTTGTTGCCCTTGCCGGAAGCGCGCGTTGACGGCAGAGAAGGCGAGCGCTTCTGCCTGTCCTACGTGAACTTCTACCTGGCGAACGGCGCCGTCATCGCCCCCGCCTACGGCATCGCCGCCGACGATCTGGTCCGCGAGCGCCTGAGCAACTACTACCCGGGGCGTGAAGTGAGGATGGTGAACATCGATGCGATCGCGGTGGGCGGTGGGGGTATTCACTGCATCACGCAGCAGCAACCTGGCGTGGTGTGCTGAGCCGGGAGCTCGGCGGCCCTCTGGTCGGGAGATGAGGAACGCCTTGCTCATGGGAGTGCGATCGAGCGTTAGTCGCCAGCCGCGTCCTCAGCGAGGCTCTCGATCATCGTCACCAAGCCCTCCACCCAGGGCAGCGCTATGGCCTGCAGGATCGGGTCGACCAACCAGTCGTCTTCGCCCTCGCCGTCGAGGCGAGTCAATACGCGGTTGCTGATGCGCGCCCCGGCGAGACCGAAGCGCTCGCCCGCCAACAGCTGACGAGCCTGCGAGAGCAACGTGCACAGGCGTGCCTTACGCGGCGCGGCGGGCTCCAGGTAGGCCTCGTCCGGGAAACCGTCGAGCAGGGTGCAAACACTGTCGACGCGTGCGCCAGGTGAGGGGTCCGTGCCGCG
>JBCBZW010000287.1 GCA_039815145.1 Pseudomonadota bacterium | reverse complement strand
GTGACCGAACGTATCGCGCGGGCGTCGAGCGTGTCCTTCTTCGAAGACCTCGGCGTGCAGATGTCGATCCACTCGACGCTCGTGAGCTACCTGGAACGCCTGGTCTGGCTCACCACGGGCCACTACGGTCGCGAGGGCACGGCCAACGCCTTCGTCCCCCTGCTCGCGCTGTCCAACGCCAACAAGGGCAAGGTGACCCGAGCCAAGACGCGCACTGCCGCGGTGAGCCCGGTGGCGGGCGCCAAGATCATCACCGGCCTGATTCCGTGCAACGTGATCCCCGAGGAGATCCTCACCGACCACCCGAATCGCTACCGCGCCATGATCATCCAGAGCGGCAATCCCGTGCATTCGCTGGCGGACAGCCAACGCATGCGTGAGGCGATTCGCTCGCTCGAGTTCTCCGTGGCGATCGACGTGGCCATGACCGAGACGGCGCGCGAGGTCGACTACGTCCTGCCCTCGACGAGCCAGTTCGAAAAGGCGGAGGCGACCTTCTTCAACCTGGAGTTCCCCGACAACGCCTTCCATCTGCGCCAACCACTCTTCACTCCCGCAGAGGGGCCGCTGGACGAAGGGGAGATGGTGGCGCGCTTGCTGGAGGCGATGGGGGAACTTAAATCTCGGGACTACGGCGTCCTGCGCCTCGCTGCCAAGGCCGGGCTCACCGCCTTCACCGGAGCGTTTGTGGCCAAGACAGCCACCACGCCGCGACTGATGAAGTACGCCGCCCCCCTGCTCTACCGCACGCTCGGACCCGCTCTGCCCAAGGGCATGGCGATGGCCGCCGTGGTGTGGGGCTTGTGCCAAACCTATCTGCGCAGCGCCCCGCAAGCAGCCGCTCGCGCGGGGTTCACAGGCCCTGCCCCGTTGGCAGCAAACCGGCTCTTCAAGACGATGGTCGGCTCACCCTCGGGAGTCATCTACGCGCGCAGCACCTTTGAAGAGAGTTGGGCTGCCGTGCGCCGCGACGAGCATCGTATCAACCTGCATATCCCGGAGTTGCTCGATCGCCTCGACGAGGCGCTCGCCGAGGTGCCCTCGAAGGACTCGGCTTACCCCTACGTGCTCAGCGCGGGCGAGCGACGCAGCGACACGGCCAACACCGCTGTACGTGACACGGCCTGGCACACGAAGGGGCTGTACGGTGCCCTGCGCATGAGCCCGGCGGACGCGGACTCGATCGGCTGCCAGACGGGCGACACGGTGAAGCTCAGCACCCGTCGCGCGAGCGCCGAGGTGGTGATCGAGGTGAGCGACATGATGATGCCGGGCCACATCTCCCTGCCCAACGGCACAGGCGTCCACTACCGCGACGCAAGCGGCCACCCATCGATGCGCGGCGTCGCCCCCAACGAATTCACCGACGCGAACCTGCGTGACTTCCTGGCCGGTACCCCCTGGCATAAGCACGTGAGAGCGAAGCTGGAGAGGGTGGAGGCGGAGGACTGAGGCCTCGATCGCATATGTTCATGTCCGCGGCGTACGGCACCTGATAGGACTGCACTCGGCCTGGGTCGGTGATCACGAGCGCGGCACGAAACGTGGAACGGGGATTTGTGTCAGAGCGCACGAAGAGACGGATGCGAAGGGGGGCACGAGGTGGGTGATAAGCTCGCTTGGTCTGAAGGTGCAGGAGCCCCCCCTATGCGAACGTTTTTCGTCTTGTTGATGCTGGTGGGAACGCAGGCGTACGCCAGCACCCCGGCTACGCAAGACTCAGCCGGCGTCGCGCACGAGGTGCAGGAGGCGTTCCGTCGCTTCGAAACCAACCTCAACCGGGGCGACTACGCCGCCGCGCTCGCCTTCTACGCTGACGACCCTCGCTTCGTCGCCTAC
>JBCBZW010000286.1 GCA_039815145.1 Pseudomonadota bacterium | reverse complement strand
TGAAGCTGTACGCCGATCCCATCACCATCAACTGCCGAAAGGTCCTCGCCGGCCTGGACCTCATCGGCGCCGAGTTCGAGACGGTCCACGTCGACTTCTTCAAGGGTGAGCACAAGACCGAGGCGTTCACCAACATCAATCCGAACGCCTGCCTCCCCGCGCTCGTCGATGACGATCTGATGCTCTGGGAGTCCAACGCCATCCTCGCCTACGCGGCGGAAAAGATCGGTAACGAAGCCGTCTACCCCACGGCGCCCAAGCAGCGGGCCGATGCCCTGCGCTGGTTGCTCTGGGAGAGCTCCACCTGGTTCCCGGCCTGCTACGACTTGATGGTCGAGCACTGCGTGAAGCCGCTGCTGGGGGATGAGACGGACGCCGCCGCCGTCGAGGCGTACAACGAACGGTTTCATCAGGCGGCGAAGATACTGGACGATCGCCTCACCTGCGCGGACTGGGTGCTGGGCACGCCTGGGCCGACCATCGTCGACATCGCCCTCGCCGCGCCGATGCACCTGCACGCCTGGCAGCGTCTGCCGCTGGATCCCTACGCCAACCTCCAGCGTTGGATGCTCGAGGGCATCGAGAAGCTCCCCGCCTGGGATCGCACGTGGGTGGGTGAGGGCTTCACCACCACGCGTCCCGACGCCTGACGACGTCCAATGACCGGAGTCAACTGGGACCAGGCGCGGTCCGGGCCAATCGCCAAGCCGGTGTTCAACTACATCGATGGGTCGGTGCCGTCTTCGCTGTATCGCAACGGTCGCGTGTCGCTGCACCGCGCACCCGACGGCAACGATTCGGCGCTGGAGGGCTACGTGCCCGACGCCCAAGAGCTGCACGTGCAGGACGCGAGGGCTCTGAAGGGGGACGTTGCGCCGGACCTCGCTCGCAACGGCTTCCAGTGCGTCGAGCAGCCCCTGGCGTACGCAGGCCTGGACTTCCTCGAGCACGAGGCCGTGGTGCGCCGCTATTATCCCGAGTGTGAAGCCCTGATGCGCTCGGTCACGGGCGCCGCGCACGTGCTCGCCTTCGATCACAACGTGCGCTGGGCCGAAGGGCAGCGGGACCAGACCCAGATCTCAGGCGGGCAGCAGGTGCAGGGCCCGATCCGCGTGGTGCACGGCGATTACACCCTGACCAGCGGCCCCCAGCGCCTGCGCGATCTGGCGTTGCCCCCGCGCATCAACGATACGATGCGTCCGTTCATCCCCGACGGCGAGTCGCTGTTACCTACCGACCTCGTTGATCGAGCGCTCGGCGAAGGCGGGCGCTTCGCCCTGATCAATGTCTGGCGCAACATCGCGGCGGAGCCCGTGGCGCGCGATCCCCTGGGCTTCTGCGACGCGCAGACGATCGAGCCCGAGGACCTGGTCGTCTTCGAGCTGCACTACGCGGACCGAGTCGGGGAGAACTACTTCGCCCACCACGCGCCCAGGCACCGGTGGTACTACTATTCGGCCCTGCGCCGCGACGAGGCTGTGCTGATCAAGCAGTGGGACTCGGCGGGCGCCTTCGCCGCGTCGAAGGGTGAGCGCTCGGACGCTGGGACACTGGTGTGCACTATGAACTTCCACAGCGCCTTCGAGGACCCGGCGACGCCGGAGGATGCGCCGGACCGGTGCAGCATCGAGGTGCGCTGTGCAGTCATCTACGACTGACGTTCACGGGTGCGTGTCTGGGCCTTCGGAGTAGCGCCGGTGGCGGAGATGAAGGCCCCGGGTGTTTACGTCGTGGAGCAGGACGGCCGTGCTGACGCGGTGGAGGAAGTGCCCACCGCGGTGCCGGCCTTCATCGGGCAGACGGCCAAGGCCGACCATGGGGGCGAACCGCTGCTGTACAAGCCCTGGCGCATCAGCTCCATG
>JBCBZW010000285.1 GCA_039815145.1 Pseudomonadota bacterium | reverse complement strand
TTTGCGCGCGTCGGTATCGAGGCCCGTAGTCGGCTCGTCGAGGAACAGCACGCGGGGGCTTCCCACCAGCGCCATGGCGAATTGGATGCGCCGCTTCTGACCGCCCGAGAGGGTCTTGTAGCGTTGACCGACGAAGGCGCCGATGCCGGTTTCCTCGATCAGCGTGTCGAGGGGCCGTGGCGTCGGGAAGTAGCTCGCCTGCAGCGTGAGTTGCTCGCGACCAGTGAGCAAATCTGGTAGGTCCGTGTCCTGCAGCATCACGCCGCTCAGGCGCCGCGCGGCCAGCGAGCCGGCGCGCTCGCCGAAGAGGGCGATCTCCCCGGCGGTCGGCGTGATCAGGCCCAGGGCGCACTGGATCAACGTGGTCTTGCCGGCACCGTTGGGGCCGAGCACGGTGCAGATCTGACCTGGCGCGAGGTCGAGATCGACACCTCGCAGGGCCTCGTGGGTGCCGTAGCGTTTGCGCAGGGAGCGCGCGTAGATGGCGACGTCGGCGGTCAACTCGTGTCCTCCGTGTGAACGTGCGCCTATTGTCGGCAGCGCCGTGCGCGGCGAGTACCGCCAAAGCGCACGCGCGAGGGGTGACATTTGTCAGGGGGGGCGTACGCGTTGACGACCCCAGGGGTGGGTCGCGATCATGGCCGTGATGATTCGCACGATTCTTCTGTACGCCCTCCTGCTCGCGCTGGCCACCTTCGCCCTCGAGTGGCTCGAGTACCGCTACATGGCGCGGGTCTTTCCGCGCGAGGTGTACATCGTGGTGATCGCGGTGGCCTTCGCCGCCCTCGGGGTGTGGGTGGGCATCCGGCTCACCACTCGCCGTGCGCCCGGGGCCGGGGACTTCGAGCGCAACGACGCGGCCCTGTCATCGCTGGGCATCACCGAGCGCGAGTACGCCGTGCTGCAGCTGCTCGCCGACGGGCTGTCCAACAAGGAGATCGCCCGCCAGCTCACCCTCTCCCCGAACACGGTGAAAACCCACGTGGCGCGCCTCTACACCAAGCTGGAGGTGGGGCGCCGCACGCAGGCGGTGAGCAAGGCGCGCACCCTGGCCCTCATCCGATAGGGCGATTCGTACGGCCTAAGCCACTGATTCAAAGGCAATCACCCCTTTGGGCGATGGCGCACTTACCGTCGGAGGTGTCACGCTTCGCCGGTCGTTAGTGGTTCGCCAGGGAGAGGAGACTCCAATGTTCCGCATCATCACCAAGTACGGCTCGGTTTCCGGGCTCATCGTTATTCTCACCATGATCCTCGGCCACGTGCTGTCCGGTAGCGAGGGGTTCTTCGCCGGCGCCGTCTTCGGCTACCTGGTGATGCTGGTGGCCCTGTCCATGATCTTCCTCGGCGTGAAGGCCTATCGCGACCAGGAACTCGGCGGGGTGATTCGCTTCTGGCCGGCGCTCGCCGTCGGGGTAGGGATCGCGGCCGTCGCCGGTGTGGCCTACGTGGTCGCCTGGGAGGTCTACCTGGCGATGACGGACTACGCGTTCGCCAGCGAGTACACGGCCGGGTTGATCGAGCAGAAGCGGGCGGCGGGGCTGAGCGAGGAGGCGCTGGCCGCCGAGATCGAACGGCTGCGGGCCTTCGAGCAGCAGTACCTGAACCCCCTGTTTCGGATTGAATGAGGAATTGTTCACGCACAGCAGGGAAGCGAATTCAAAGCGGTCTGGAGAACAAACCGAATGTCCGTTCACATGAGTAATGAACGCTTAGTAGAGGGCTGATGTATATTGTTGACTACACATCTACCGCCTTGAGGTCTCACCTCTTCAAGGCACCTTGCGTTCCGGTAGAGCTTTCACCGCACCACTGCATCAGACCCATCGTGTATCCGTCACCAAGGAGTAAGGAATCAACATCGTCGTCGTAGAATTCCATTCCCTG
>JBCBZW010000284.1 GCA_039815145.1 Pseudomonadota bacterium | reverse complement strand
GCGCTCCCCGCCGTGCTCGTCAGCAGCGGCCTCGCCCTGGCCCAGGACGCCACCGTCCCGGATGATTTCGCCACCATTCAGTCAGCAGTCTTGTCCGCGGGCGACACCGATGGCAATGGCACCGTGGACATCTTCGTCCGCGCCGGCACCTACAACGAAGACGTCATCGTGCAGCGCCAGAACATCGTGCTCACCGGCGAGGCCGTCGCCAGCACCACCATCGTGGGCTCCGGCGCCCGTGACACGGTGCAGGCCAGCCGCGCCAACGGCTTCTCGATCTCCGGCTTCACCGTCGTCTCCGGTGGCATATTCGACAGCGTGGAGGTGAATCGTTCCAGCGGGGCGACGGTGCAGGGCAACGCGCTCACCGGCGGCGCCACGGGCGTGTCCGTCGATCGCTCCTCCAACGTCACCGTCGCCGACAACGAAGTGTTCGGCACCACCCAGGAAGGCATCGACCTAGACCGTTGCCGGGCCGTGAACGTGCTCAGCAACAACGTGCACGACAACCTCCAGGAAGGCATCACCGTCGACGCCTGCTCGCGGGTGCGCGTGCAGTCGAACACGGTCACGGACAACGGCGGCGTGGGCATTCGCGATCGCGCCTCCACCGGTGACCTCTTCATCCGCAACACCTCCCTGCGCAACATCGATGACGGTTTCCGTCTGGAAGGCACCAGCGGCAACATCCTGTTCGGCAACACGTCCTCCGGCAATATCGACAACGGCCTGCGCATGGAGGGCACGTCGAACAGCCTCATCACCAGCAACGAGTTCACCGACAACTTCGGCTTCGGCGTGCGCCGCGAAGACTGGCTGAACGACGACTTCTCCCGTGCCGCGGCAGGCGTGCAGAACCCGCCCGGTGATAACGACCTCTCGGGCAATGCCCAGGGTCAGCTGCGCGAGGACTGATCCTCTCGCTCGCCAGCAGAGGGGGCAGCGACCGACGTGTCGCTGCCCCCGCAACCGTCTCCCCATCCGAACCGCGCCGCCCCCGAGAGCCAAGGAAGAGTTCCATGAGCATTCAACACACGCTCGCGTACCCGTGGCTGGCCCTTGCGCTAGCAGCGCTTGCGGCCTGCGGCGGAGGTGGTAACACCGTCGTCGCCGTGCCACCGCCAGCTGACGAAGAGCCGCCCGCCGATGAGGAAGTGATCGTCGGCCAGTTCGCCTTCGGGCCGATCTCGAGCTTCGGCAGCATCATCGTCGGCGGCGTGCGCTACGACACGTCCGCTGCGCAATTCACCATCGATGGGGAGGTGGGCAGCCAGGACGACCTGAGCGTCGGCCATGTAGTGCTGATCGAGGCCACCGTCGATGGGGACGGGGTTGCGCAAGCGCTCAACGTCTTCTTCGATGACAATGTCGAGGGGCCCATCGAGAGCATCGACCTCGGCGCGGCGCAGCTCACCGTGCTGGGACAAACCGTGGCGATCACGGCGGATACGTCCTTCGACGACGGCATCGCGCCACCCTCCCTTGAGGGGCTCGCCGTGGGCGACACCATCGAGGTGAGCGGCTTGATCGAGGCGGACGGCACCATCTCGGCCACGCGTATCGAGCGCAAGGCGCCGGGCGGGGAGCTGGAGCTTCGCGGCGTCGTCAGCAATCTCGATAGCGCCGCCCAGCACTTCGATCTCAATGCGTTGACCGTCGACTACAGCGCCGCTGCGCTGTCGGACTTCCCCACCGGTCAGCCCGCGGACGGTGATCTGGTGGAGGTCAAAGGCACCGCCTTCGGCCCTGGCGGCGAGCTGATCGCGACCAGCGTCGAACTCGAATCCCTGCTCCCTGGCGATGGGGGCGGAGGCGCGTTCGTCGAGATCGAAGGCTTCATCAGTCGCTTCGCCTCGGCAACGGACTTCTCCGTGGCAGGCCTCGCGGTGACGACGACCGAAGCGACGGTGTTCGAGGGCGGCGCCGCGTCTGACCTCGGGCTCAACATCAAGGTGGAAGTC
>JBCBZW010000283.1 GCA_039815145.1 Pseudomonadota bacterium | reverse complement strand
TGCCCGTGTTGCGCCATCGCGTGCTCCTGAACTTCCACGCGGAAGCGGAAGGCAAGGACGTGTCCGACGTGGTGGCCACGCTGCTCGAGGCCCTGCCTGCCCCCGCGGCGCCCAGCCTCTAGGCATTGCTGGCGATGGCGGTCGACAGTCTCATCGATCCTCGCTCCCTCGCGCAGCTGCGCGATTTGCGCTTGGTGGCCCATCGCGTGGTCGAAGGGATGCTGAGTGGGATTCACGTGAGCCGCCAGCGCGGGGCGGGCCTGGAGTTCAACCAGTACCGCGCCTACGAGCCCGGCGATGATCCGTCGCGTATCGACTGGAAGCTCTTCGCTCGCTCGGACCGTTACTTCGTGCGCGAGGCCCAACGCGAGAGTCAGCTCACCCTCTGGTGCCTGATCGACCTGTCCGGTTCTATGGCCTTGGAGAGCGAGGACATCGCCGGGTGGAGCAAGCTGCGCTTCGCCAAAGCACTGGCCGCGAGCCTCGCGTGGTTGGCCATGCGCCAGGGCGACGCCTTCGGCCTCATCGGCCTCGCGGCGGAGCGCTTGGAGTACATGCCATGCCGGCGCGGACGCCGCCACTTCGAGCGCTACACGGTCGCCCTGGATCGCTTGCAGGCGCAGGGCCGATGGCCCGGCGAGCACACGCTCAGCAGCCTCTGGGAGCCGCTTCGCTCACCGGGCCTGGCGATTCTGATCACCGACCTCTTCGAGGCCGGCGAGGAGATCACCTCGCTCGCCGGCAAGCTGGCGGCGGCGGGCAAGGACGTCCTGGTCGTGCAGCTGCTCACCGATGCCGAGCAGGCGTTTCCCTGGCGCGGCCGGGTGCTGTTCGAGGATCGCGAGACGGGCGAGACCCGCCTGGTCGACGCCAGCGCGCATCGCGAGACCTACCACGCCTTGCGGGATGCGGAGGCGCGTGCCCAGCGCCGTTCGCTCGCGGGGCGCGATGTGGTGCTCCACAGCACCACGATCGAAGCGCCCCTGGAGCCCTTCCTGGCCCGGTGCCTCGACCCGCGCCGGCGGCGCGTGGCATGATCGGCGGCGGGGAGGTACCGAGGTGAGCTTCGCCAATCCGGCGGCACTCGGCCTACTCGGGTTGCTGGCCGTGCCGATACTCATCCACCTGCTGGCGCAGGGAGAGTATCGGGTGGTGTCGGTGGGCTCTCTGCGTTGGCTGCAGTCGCAGCAACAACCTCGTTGGTCCCGCCTGCAGCTTCGCGACCCCTGGCGCTTGGCGCTGCGCTGTGGATTGGTCGCAGCGATGGTGCTGGCCCTGGCGCAGCCGGAGTGGTCCGTAGGGTCGTCGCAGACGAACACGCAGGTATTGGTCGACCCTAGCGCCGATATGGCCGCCGCTCGCGAGGCTGTGCGCGAGGTGCGCGCAAGGGCTCAGTCGACGGGCGGCACCTTAGCGATTCGTTGGTTATCTCCCGGGTTTCCCAAGTGGGATGCCTCGCCTCCCGACGAGGGCGACGTGCCCCTCTACGATCTCCTGGCCGCGGCGGATGACACACTTGCGCCCGGGCCCCTGGTGGTACTCGCCCAAGCCCAAGCCGATCGCCTGGGGTGGCGACGACCGACGCTGGCCCGTGCCGTGGACTGGGTGGCGTTGCCGGGGACGGTTCCCGGCGCGGAGCGTGCCTCCCCGGGCCGATCGGTGGCCGTGGTCCACGATGGGCGTCCCGAGGTGGCCGCCTGGGTCGCGGCGGCGATCGACGCCTGGGCGGCCGGCGGTGGGCGCACTGGGGACGAGGTGGCGCTGTACGCGTTGCCGGACCTTCCGCCCACCTATACGCCGGATTGGGTGGTGTGGCTGGGGGCTGGGGAGCCGTGGCCACCAGCGGTCGCCGCGCTGCTCGCGGGCGGCGCCACGGTGCTGAGCGACACCCCCGGGGAGATCACGGCGTCCGTGGTACTCGATCTCGCGGGTGATGAGCAGCCCCTCTTCGATGTGGTGAGGCCGCCCGACCCTGGGGAGGTG
>JBCBZW010000282.1 GCA_039815145.1 Pseudomonadota bacterium | reverse complement strand
GGTGTGGATGGGTGGACTGCTGGGGCGTGCACCGCAAGTCAACGGTGTTGACGTCACTGGCGGACCGCAGATGATCCAGCTGTCACTGGACGGCAAGCGGCTTTACGTGACCACCTCATTGTTTTCCACCTGTGACAACCAGTTCTATCCCGAGATCCGAGAGCAGGGCGGCGTGATGGTCATGATCGACTGCGACGTCGAGAACGGCGGCATGGCAATCAACCCCGACTTCATGGTCGATTTCGGCAAGGAGCCGAACGGGCCCAGCCGCTGCCACGAGACCCGCTATCCCGGCGGCGACTGCACCAGCGACATCTGGCTGTGAGCGGCACCCGCACCATCACCATCGCCAACAGGGGCGGCGCGACCTACGAGGTCGACGCCCGGCGACCGCTCCTCGACACGCTGCGTGAGGCGGGCGTGGACCTGCCCTATGGCTGCAAATACGGCGGCTGCATCACTTGTGCCGCCCAGCTGACACACGGCGAGGTCGATCAGCGCCGGCAGGTTGCGCTCAACAACCGGCAGATCGCCAACGGCTACGTCATTCTGTGCGTCGCCCGCCCAGTCACCGACTGCACCTTCGAGATCGGCGTGGAGAGCCATGGCAAGCTCTACCGCAACCCCTTTCTCGACCCGCTGGAGCCCCACGAACTGAAGGCGGACATCGCCACGCCGAAGGAGCGCTGACATGCCCGAGGCCGACATCGACCACATCTACGAATACGATCCCACCTTCATCGCCGAGATCCTGAAGTCGGTGAAATCCATCGCAATGGTTGGGGCGAGCGCTGACAAGACCAAATTCAGCTACGGCGTCCTGCGCGTGCTTCACGAGACGGGCTACGACATGATCCCGGTCAACCCCAACCCGAACCTTAAAGAGATCCGCGGCATCAAGGTCTATCACGCCCTCGAGGAGATCGACCGGCCCGTGGACATGGTCGAGGTGTTTCGGCCCAAGGACGAACTCTACGCCATCGCCGAGCAGGCCATCGCCATCGGCGCCAAGGTGCTCTGGGGCCAGATCGGGGTCTACGACGACCGCGCGGCCAAGCTCGCCGAGGAGGCAGGCCTCAAGGTGGTGATGAACCGCTGTCCGAAGATCGAGCTCTTCCGCCCGTTTTGGAAGCCCCGCCTCGACCTCGCGATCTAAAGGCGGAGCGCGTCGCTCAGACCATCGCGACAAGCGCGAATGACGTCGTGGGCCACGCCTTTGGGGCGGTAACGGCGGTCAATGCCCAGGACGCACATCGGTTGATAAACTCGCCCAGCACGGTTTCATAGATTTTGAGGATAGAGCCGAGCAAGTGAAGACGGGTCGGATCGCTGGCGCCATCGCCTCTTCCCGTCGCGTGATGGAACTCCACACCTCGAGAGCCCGGCGCACATCCCAGCCTTCAACCAGGACGCGACCCACCACTTTTTGTGTGTTCCAGGCGTTTGGTCCGCGGTGGCTGCGATCGCAGCAATGGCATTGGGGCCTGATTCGGTTCTGAACCTGTGTGTCGGGTTAAAAGCTTCGTCGACCTGAGACCGGCATTTCTACCCTGATCAATAAGATCAAGCGGGCATGGCAACGGATCGCTTCAGGGTGCTTCGCGTAACGGGGCCCGAGCGAGATATCGACGCTCGTCCAGTCACGACGGATCGGTTTCAACCCACCCGCTCGAAGTTCATTAAGATCGAGGGGCTAGAAAGGATCCCTTGAGAGCGTCCGTCAACGCAAGGCATGCGACTTGCGGCGCACGGAGAGGGGAGATCAATGTCGAAACTGCGCCTAAGGATGAAGAAGTCGCAACCGCTTCGCAATGCTCCTTCGGAGCCGGCGCCCAGGGAAGCCCCAGCAACAGAGACGCTGGCAACGTCGCAAGATCTTGCCCCGGGCACGACCCTCACTGGCGTTTACGTGATCGACCGGCGCATTGCCCAGGGGGGGATGGGTGAGGTGTACTCTGGCCGAGCGATCGCAACGGGTGACCGTGTCGCG
>JBCBZW010000281.1 GCA_039815145.1 Pseudomonadota bacterium | reverse complement strand
TTGGCCGGGTCCGTGAACATGTCGAGCACGGTGGTCACGCCGAAGCGCAGGGCGTCGCGCTGGGCATTGCCGAAGGTGTGGACGTGGGCGTCGATGAGTCCCGGCAGCGCGGTGAGGCCGGTGCCATCGAGGCGTCGGGCGTCCGCCGGTGCCGGCGCGTCGGGGCTGATGGCGACGATGCGCCCGTCGGCGATGACGATACGGGTGGGGCCGACCAGGCGTTCACCGTCGAAGTAGCGCACGTCATCGAGGATGAGGGCGGTCGGATTTGCGGGCGGCGTATCGCTCGGCGTGGGCAAGAGCAGGATGAGCGCGATAAAGCTCAAGCTGATGCCGGTTACTGTCAGCGCTAGGTTACGTACGAGCATGGTGTCTTCTCCTGCCGAACTTAGGCCTGGCGTGACCAGCGCCAGGCGGCTAGTGCGCCCAGTAGGCCCGTCGTGGCGAGGATGATCGCGAGGTGTACGAGCACGTTGCGGTCCGGCTCAGGACGCACGACGGCCAGTGCTACCTCCGCGAGGTGATAGGACGGCAGGGCCTGCCCCACCGCGCGCAACCCGTCCGGGAACATGGAGGCCGGGAACCACAGGCCGCCGAGCACGGCGAGGCCGAGGAAGGCGAGGTTGGCGACGGCCACGGCCGCGTTGGCGCCGAAGGTGAACCCGATGGCGAGCCCCAGCAGCGAGAAGGGCACGACGGCCAGCACGTGGCAGGCGAGCAGCACGGCCCAGTCGCTGCGGGCGAGCGCCACGTCGCCCGCGAAGCCCGCGGCGGCGTAGAGGGGCAGCAAGGCCAGGGCGCCAAACAGGACGGTTGCGGCGAGGCGCGCCGCCACGTGGAGGTAGCCCGGCACGGGGGCCGTACGCTTCAGGGAGAGCCATCCGCGCTCACGTTCACTCGCCACGCCCGCGCCGAAGCCGAACAGGGAGGGGCCCATCACGGCGAAGACGCCGTAGGTGGCGAGCAGGTACGCCGCCGCTCCGCCCGACTGCGACAGCATCACACCGAACAGCAGGTAGAAGGTGGTGGGCATCAGCAGGGTGGGGAGCACGAACTCCGGGGCGCGGAAGGACTTGGTGAGCTCGGCGCCCGTCTCGTTGAGCAGGGCTCGGGTGGATAGGCTCATGCGCGCACCTCCTGTGCGGATTCCGGATCGCCTGTCAGCAGGGAGAAGGCCTCCTCCAGGGTGGGTTTGCGCACGGTGAGTTCGCCGGGCGCCGGATCCTGGGCGAGGAGAGCGGCGAGGGTGGTCGGGGTGTCGTCGGTGAGCAGTTCCACCAGGCGGCCGTGGCCGCTCACTTGACGCACGGCGGGCAGCGAGCTGAGGGCGGCGGTGTCCAGTGTGGTGCTGCAACGGATCAGGGCGCCACCGACGCGCGCGCGCACGCCCGACGCGTCGTCGTCGGCGATCACCTGGCCGTTGTTCAGGACGACGACCCGGTCTGCCAGCGCGTCCGCTTCCTCGAGGTAGTGGGTGGTGAGGACGACGGTCGTGCCCGTCGCGGTCAGGCGCCTGATGCCTTCCCACACGGCTTTGCGCGCGTCGGTATCGAGGCCCGTAGTCGGCTCGTCGAGGAACAGCACGCGGGGGCTTCCCACCAGCGCCATGGCGAATTGGATGCGCCGCTTCTGGCCGCCGGACAGGGTCTTGTAGGGTTGACCGACGAAGGCGCCGATGCCGGTTTCCTCGATCAGCGTGTC
The DNA here is from genome assembly GCA_039815145.1 of Pseudomonadota bacterium. Taxonomy (NCBI): domain Bacteria; kingdom Pseudomonadati; phylum Pseudomonadota; species Pseudomonadota bacterium. The sequence goes on along the minus strand of JBCBZW010000281.1, from coordinate 329 downwards.
GAGGGGGCGTGGCGTCGGGAAGTAGCTCGCCTGCAGCGTGAGTTGTTCGCGACCAGTGAGTAAATCTGGTAGGTCCGTGTCCTGCAGCATCACGCCGCTCAGGCGCCGCGCGGCCAGCGAGCCGGCACGCTCGCCGAAGAGGGCGATCTCCCCCGCGGTCGGCGTGATCAGGCCCAGGGCGCACTGGATCAACGTGGTCTTGCCGGCGCCGTTGGGGCCGAGCACGGTGCAGATTTGACCTGGCGCGAGGTCGAGATCGACACCTCGCAGGGCCTCGTGGGTGCCGTAGCGTTTGCGCAGGGAGCGCGCGTAGATGGCGACGTCGGCGG
>JBCBZW010000280.1 GCA_039815145.1 Pseudomonadota bacterium | reverse complement strand
GGTTGGCGGTCAGTACCAACAGCAGGCACGCCAGCCATCGTTTCTGTGTCATCGCGCAAGCATCCTCGAGCCGTAAGTTGGCCGGGCGTCGACGAGCCCGGGTAAGCCACCTTCGCAGACTGCCACGAAAGTATCACGGGGCTATCACTGCGCCGCGGGCGCGAGCGTCGGCTGGAGCGAGGAGGCGGTGCCAGGCGTCCGCTCAGGCGTTGTACCGAGCGCATTCGTTCGCTCGGTCGTTGGAAACATCCTTGACAAGGCTTCAGTACTACAGTGTAGTAATACAATGCTTCATTGTAGTAATTGCTGGGAGGCAGGTCGATGACGACTCGATCGCGATGCTCGATAGTGACGTGGATGGCCGCGTCAGTGGCCACTGTGGCCGGCGCCACGGGGGCGCCCTACACCCTCGACAACGACCACACGCAAGTGGTGTGGCAGGTGGATCGCTTTGGATTCACCAAGACCATTGGCACCTTCACCGACGTCACCGGAACGCTACTGCTCGACGAGCGTGCGCCGCAGAACAGTGAGATAACGGCGGCGATCGCGCTGGCAGGGCTACGTTCCGATCATGCGGAGCGCGAACGTATCGTGCGCGGCCCTCATTGGCTCGATGCCGCCGCACACCCGGTGATTCGCTTCTCCTCCAAGGCCGTGGAACGCTCGTCCGCGTGCGCCGAAGGCTGCTACCGCGTCACGGGGGAGATGACCTTGCGCGGCGCCACCGCTCCCCTGACGCTGGAGGTGCGCCTGAACAAGATCGGTACCGACCCGGTGACGCGACAGCGCGCGGCCGGCTTCACGGCCAGCGGGACCTTTCCTCGCGAGGCCTTCGGCGTGACCACGGCGCTCGGCCCCATCGGCGCCAACGTCGAGTTCCAAATCGAGGCGCTCGCGATCGCGGACACGCCCTAGGGAGCACCGCTTGGTTCTCGCTAGCGCCTCCGGCAGGATGGGGCGATGAACGCCTCCAAGCCCCTCGGCGAATTCGAACTCACCGTCATGGCCGCGGTGATGCACCTCGGCGATGGCGCCTACGGCGCGGCCATCAGCGAGGAGATCTGCGCGCGCACGGGGCGCCGTCCGGCGGTGGGTGCGATCTACACCACGCTGTCCAGGATGGAGGACAAGGCGCTCGTCAGCTCTCGGGTGGGAGACCCCATGGAGGGCCGAGGCGGCCGGCCCAGGCGATATTTCCAGATCACCGCCGACGGCGAGGTGGTGTTTCGGGCGTCGGTGCAGTCGCTCAAGCAGATGCTCGATGGTATCGCCCTATGACACGGCGCGGTGGGGCGCGTCCGCCGCGGGTCGCCGAAGGCATGGTGGCGTTGCTGGCACCTGCGTCCGTGCGTGAGGACGTGCTCGGCGATTTGCACGAGCACTACCTGGCAAACACCGGGGCCGCTCATCCCGCGCTCGCCTACTGGCGCGAAGCGCTGCGCTGCCTCCCCGCTCTGGCGTGGTATCGCTTGGAGCGGACGAATCTCGCGCGTCTCGCCTTCACCGTCCTAGCCTGCGCGTTGGCTTACATCAGTGTGAGTTACTGGGATGTATCGGTGGCGCGTCGCTTGGCGGCGAGTCTGGCCGCGCAACCGGATGCGCCCGCCTTGCTCGCCATTCGCGTGCTCTATTTTCTGACGCTATTCCTGGGGGCAACGGTCGCCGGGGCCGCCGCTGCCGTGATCGCGTTTCGTCGGGGTCGCTCCTTTTTTCGCAATGCGCTGGCCACCCTGAGCCCCTTGGTCGTCTTGTTGTCGGCTACCGTTGCCGTTAGTGCGCTCAGCCCTGCGCACGGGGCGCCCATCACCTACCTCGCCCTACGGCTGCTGGTGATCGTGACGGCCATGGTGATTGGCGCCTATGCGACGGCGCGCCTGACGCGGATACCCTAGCCGTGGCGTCCCGTGCGTGCAGTCGCCTTGCGGGCGTCGCCGCGATGGTGCAGGCCGTGTGCTACGTCGTCGGCTTCGTGATGCTCGCGACCGTCATGAATCCCGGCGACGTCGATGGATGGTCCGCCCGCCAGAAGCTCGAATTCAT
>JBCBZW010000279.1 GCA_039815145.1 Pseudomonadota bacterium | reverse complement strand
TATCAAGGTGCGATTGGCCGGCACCTGGTACCAGCGGTTGCGTACGCCGCCGGGCCACAGCACGTCGACGATGCCCGTCTGTGCGGCGCCAAGGCCAAACCCCAGCAGCGGACTGTTGCTCGACGCGTAGCTGCTCCCCGCCTGGGCGGGCAGGGTGACCGGCTGGCCGTCACGCGGGCGGAAGGTGACGACGGCGCCGACGCCGTCTCGGTTCACAGCGCCCGCAGGCGTGATGCCGCGGGTGCCGAGCAACTGCACCTTGATCCAGCCGTTGCCGTTGCCGTCGTTGAGCTCCACCGAGAGATCGCCGTCGGCGTACTCGACGTCGGCGAACTCCCATACGCCGTCTTCCCCCGTGGGGAGGAAGGTCTGGGAGTAGACGGCGTCGTCGAAGGGCGAGCCGTAATCGATGGGGTAGTCCGTGAGCGGCAACGGCTCGGACAGGACGAGATTGGAGACCGAGACGATATCCGTGAAGCCGTCGTTGTCCAGGTCGCCGACGGCGACACCCTGACCGTTGCGGCGGGCGTGGCCGGTGGTGAAGGTGGACGCGTCCGAGAAGGTGGCGCTGCAGCCTTCGTTGCTGAGCAGCACGCCGCCGTTGCTCGCGTCGACGCGCGGGCCGATGTCCATTCCGCCGTGGTAGACGATGTCCTGGTCACCGTCGTTGTCCGCATCGAGGGCGGCGGCGCCCCAACCGAACGGTGTCGCTAGCAAGTCACCCACGCCGGGGTCGGCGTAGGTGCCGTCCTGGCGGCGCAGGAACCAGCGCGAGGCGGAGACGCCGCGCGGTACGCCGACCTCCTGGCTGAAGTAGTCGCCGACGTTGGTCACGAACATGTCGAGGGTGCGGTCGCAGTTGTAGTCGGCGAAGGCGAAGCCCATCCAACCGCCGATCACGTCCGTGCCCGACGCCTCGGTACGGCTCACGAAGTGGCCCGTGCCGTCGTTCTCCCAGATCTGGATCAGGCCGCGGTCGACACCGCCCAAGAAGGACAGGGGCACCGCGGCTTGATCGTCCGCGTGGACCAGGTCGACGTCGCCGTCCTGGTCGATGTCGACGAGGGCGATGGCCCAGGTGATGGTGGGCTCGCCCGGGTTCGGCGGCGTGAAGCCCCGAGTCTCCTCGATGCCCGCACTCACGCTCACGTCCTCGAAGCGGCCGTCGCCCAGATTGCGGTAGAGCTGGTTGTGGTCGTTGAGGGCGAAGGGCTCGCGCTCGATGGGGAACTGGTGCTCGAAGCCGCAAGTCATGCCGCCGAGGTCGTCGGGGGCGTCGATGCAGGCGGACCAGGCGTTGGCGACGGCGATGTCCAGGAGGCCGTCGTTGTCGATGTCACCCATCGCGCACGCGAGGTGTAGGCGGGCGTCGCCTTCGAGGCCGGACGCGGCGCTGATGTCGGCGTAGGTGCCGTCACCCTCGTTGCGGAAGAGTAGATTGCCCTCGGCGGTGCCGAGCACGAGGAGGTCGGTGTCGCCGTCGTTGTCGAGGTCGCCGGTGCACACGCCGCTGCTGTCCTGGGCCGTGGCGGCGACGCCGGCCGCGGCGGCCACATCCACGAAGATCACCTCGCCGCCGTCGATGACTTGATTCTCGAACAGGCTGTTGGGCGCGTTGGGGCCGTTGGTGACGTACACATCGAGATCGCCGTCCCCGTCGTGATCGAAGATCGCCACGCCGGGTGCGCCGCGCGACTTCATCGGGGTGAAGGGGATGTCCTCGGAGAGGTAGCGATCGCGGGCCTTCAGGGTGTCGAAGAGCGCGTCGCGGGCGGAGGGTGCGCGACGGTAGGAGAGGCCGGACGCGGGGTCGCGGGCGATGTCTTGGAAGGTGACCTGCGCGGCGGCGACCGCGGCATGGGTGGTGAACAGCACGGTGGCCACGTAGAGGGCGACGAGGCGGGCGTGCGCGGGTAGCTGAGGGAATCGCATGGGACAGTCTCCAGCTAATGACTGGACATAATGTAACTAGATCCGGCGTTCCTCGTGCGGCGTCCCGACGAGCGTCATGGTGTGCTGGGCGCTTGGGGTGCTTGCCGCGCTGCAGTAGTCGCTAGGCGAGGCCTACTAGTAGTCGGTCAAGTTCGGTGCTAGCTCGCGGTACTCACCGTCAGCCAACGCTGCCTCGACGGCGTCCACCAGCTCC
>JBCBZW010000278.1 GCA_039815145.1 Pseudomonadota bacterium | reverse complement strand
TTTTTGGCGGCGACTTCTTCGATCTCGACGCCGCCTTCGGCGCTGGCGATGAGGATGTTGCGGCGGGTGTCGCGGTCGGTGGTGATGGCGAGGTAGAACTCGCTTGCGATATCGACGCCGGCTGCGACGAGGAGGCGGGTGACCGGGAGGCCTTCCGGGGGCGTTTGGGGGCTGACCATACGGTTTGTGAGCATGAACTCGGCGGCTTCGCGGGCGTCTTTGGCGGACTCGACGAGTTTGACGAAGCCGGCCTTGCCGCGGCCGCCGGCGTGGACCTGCGCCTTCACGACGGCGAGTTTGACTGGGTTACCGGGCGTGCTGGCTGCCTCGGTGACGGTGTGGTAGGCGTCGTCTGCCTCGTGGGCGCTCGTGACGACGCGGGCGGAGGGGACTGGGAGACCGAAGGAGGTGAGGAGGTCGCGGGCCTGGAATTCGTGGACTTTCATGGTGTGTTCCTTCGGGTGCGTTTGCGGCGTGGGTGCCGCTCGTTCACTGCGGGAGGGCTGGGTTGCGGGGTGATGATATGGGGGCGGGGGATGGTGTGGAGCTGGTCTGGGCATGGCGCCGTGCGGATGGGGTCAAACGCGGTGCGGGGTGTGACTTAGACTGTGGGCGGAGTGGATTGGCTCGCTGGCGCCTGGGGTGCATGGGGTACATGGGTTGGTGCCGTGGGCGGCCGGTTGGGTGTTTCGGGAAGCGTGATGGCGGATGGCCGCGGGCTTGAGCGATTGGAGCAGAGCGTTGGATACTACGACGATGCGGGAAGAGATCGCGACGGCGCTGGCGCACGAGCGGGAGACGGGCAAGCTTGCGCAGCTTGTTCGTCGCGGGTATCAGAAGGCGGACGCGGCGCTCGACGATGCGGCGTTGACGGCGAAGACCGAGCGTGCGGTGCGGATCGTGCAGGACTATGTGGGCGCGATGCCGGAGGTGATTGAGCGGGCGCTTGCGGCTGCGAAGAAGGAGAGCGTGCTGGATCACGTGCAGCCGATCTTCGACACGGCGATGAGCTACGTGACGGAGAACGTGGACTTCATCCCGGATGAGCTTGGGCTCGCGGGGCTGCTTGACGATGCGTATCTGGTACACGGGCTGATGCAGGAGATCAGCCACCGGCAGCGGGCGCTCACGGGCCGTGAGCTGCTGCCGGAGGGTGTGTTCGACACGAGCCAGCAGATCCGGCGGATGATCGGCGAGCCGACGGCGACGAGGCTTGATGTTGCGGTGGTGGCGTTCGCGCGGCGGCAGAACGTGCGGGAGACGGTTGAGCAGATCGTGGAGAAGATCGGCGGTGCGGGGCTGAGCATGGACCTGCCGAGCGCGGTTGCGTTCCCGAGCGCGGGGGAGACGGATGATCTGCCGAACCTCGAGCTTGGCCAGGCGTCACCCCAGTGCACGGTTTTTTGACTGGGCATCCATTCCTGCAATCGGGGGATGTCGCCGTAGAGCACTGCCTGCCGTAGCGTTTCCGGCAATACAAGCACGGCTGGATCGGGCCACAGCAGTAGCGAGATCAGATAGCTGAGTCGATAGTGCCCCTGAAAGAGGGCAGAGGTTCCTACCTGCATTAAGGAACTCCGCCCCAAGCGCAAAGCTCGAGCGGCAAGACGGGCCATCGTGAGATGGTGAGGCCAGTCGGCATTGCCATGATGTCGCAGGAAAGCCCGCAACTGTTCATGAACCTTTGCTTCCAGCACGTCCTTGCTCCTTAAAGCGTAATGCTGTCCATTGTGACATAGCCGTTCAAGAGTACTCAAGAGTTGACTCACGGCCCTGTCAGTGCAGGGTCGGGCCGGTCTCTTTTCCCTCTGGCAGAATGCTCTAACATGCCACCACCGGTGCTGCTCCCGCTCTACTCCCGAAGCGCGTTCAACTCATCATGGGGGGCGGCTCAGGGCTGACAGTGAGAAGAACTGATCATTCCGTAGGACAAGCGAGAGTCTTGGCAGCAGTTTAAAGTCGGTCATGGATGACTGAGGGCAGTCGCCCAGGACGACTCGACTAAATCATTTGCAGCTCGGCCATCAAATGCTCGACCTGATTCATGACGAGATCGTTAGGGTCTTGGCGCATTAAGGGTAAGAGTTCTCGCAGCACGCGGGGCGAAGCGATTTGCAGATACGACAGCACAGCCTCGCGCACGAATCCGGTGGGATG
>JBCBZW010000277.1 GCA_039815145.1 Pseudomonadota bacterium | reverse complement strand
CCGGGCGGCACCCGATGCGTCAGCAGGTCCAGCAGCAAGGTCTCCTCGCCGGCCGGCGGCGCCTTGATAAGTTCAACCAGCTCAGTGACTTGCTCCGCGCTCAGGGGTTTCGGCGGGATTCCCTGTTGGGCACGTTCCTCGACGTGCGCGCGATAGGCCTCGAGCATGATGTTGCCTCCTGGAATGGACAGCTAGGTGGGTAGGTGGAGGAAAGTACCACAGGCCTATTTATGCGTAAAATCGATATTTTGCATGCGATAAATTAATATTATGCATGCATATACTAGCGGCATCCCTATGGACCTGAACCTCATGCGCTCCCTGGTCGCCGTGGCCGACGCGGGCGCCATCACCGAGGCCGCCGCCCGCCTCGGCCTGACCCAGCCCGCCCTCACCCGACGCATCCAGTTGCTCGAGGAGGAGTTCGGCGCAGCGCTCCTCAGCCGCAGCCGCAAGGGCGCGGAACTCACCACCCTCGGCGAGATCGTGGTGACCGAAGCCCGCGCGCTGATCGAGCGCTACGACCAGTTGAAGACCGTGGTCACCAGCCACCACAACCTCGAGGGCGGCACCGTGCGCATCGGCGGCGGCGCCACCGCCGTCTCCTTCGTGTTGCCCGACGCCATCGCGGACTTCCAGCGCGCCTACCCCGGCGTGCACTTCCACGTGAAGGAGGCCAGCAGCAGCGAGGTGGCCCGCGATGTGGGCGACGGCCGCCTGGAGCTGGGCCTGGTCACCGAGCCCGTGCGCTCCGCGGGCCTCGAGATCACGCGCCTCTTCGAGGACAGGATCGTGCTGGTCACCGCCGCCGACTCCCCCGCCGCCAAGGCCCAGCGCATCGACGTGAGCGAACTGGACGGCCGCAACTTCGTCGGCTTCGAGGGCGGCAGCGCGATCCGCCAGATCGTCGACACGGCCCTGCGCACCGCCGGCGTGGAGGTGCAGGTGGTGATGGAGCTGCGTTCGATTCCCGCCATCCTGCGCATGGTGGCTACTACGGGCACGATGGCGTTCGTTAGCCAATTGGGTGTGTTGAGCCAGTCGCTGGTGGCACCGCTCGAGGTGAAGGGTCTGTCGATCACGCGGCCGATCGGCCTTGCAAGACGCAGCGGGCGAGAACTTGCGCCCCCTGCCGAACGCTTTGCGGAACAACTGCTATCGCGGTTCACGCGAGCGTAAGCCCTACGCTACACGTACCGTGAGGGCCGTGCGGCGGGACACCGACCTCATCCACCGGCAAGGGTATCCGACCTATGCAAGACATCCTGGATTTCTGGTTCCAGACCATCGACTCCAAGCAGTGGTGGCAAAAGGACGATGCGTTCGACGCCCTGTGCCTGAGTCGCTTCGGCGATCTCTACGAAGCCGCGGCGCGCGGCGAACACGACGATTGGCAGGGCACACCGCTCGGGTGCGTCGCCCTCTGCCTGGTCCTCGACCAGATCCCGCGCAACGCCTTCCGCGACACCCCACGCGCCTTCGCCACCGACGCAGCCGCCCTCGCCGTCACCCACCATGCCGTGGCGCGGGGCTTCGACCTCGACCCGTCCCTCGACGACTCCCACCGCCAGTTCCTCTACATGCCGATGCAGCACAGTGAACGCATCGAGGATCAACGCGAAGCGCTGCGCCTGGCGGATCGCATCACCCGCTGGGATTTCGCCGGCTTCGCCAAGCGCCATCACGACATCATCGAGCGCTTCGGTCGGTTCCCCCACCGCAACGCCATCCTCGGCCGGGAGAGCACGGAGGAGGAACGCGAGTTCCTCACCCAACCGGGCTCGTCGTTCTAGGGCGAGCTACACTCCAGCCGACTCGACGAAGTCGGCGATCGCTGCCAGCAGTGCGTTCGGTCGCTCACGGTGGGGCACGTGGGCACAGCGCTCGAGCACGAGCATGCGGGCCGGCGCAGCACTCATGTCGACGATGCGCTTGGGGAAAGCCAGCGAGCCGTACTCGTCGCGATCTCCATGCAACGCGAACACCGGGCAGCGCAGAGCGCTGAGAGGCTCGTCCAAGGACCAATCCGCAAAGGCGTCGCTCAACCACACATCGGTCCAGGCGCGCAGTACCCAACTCGCCTTATCGCCGTGATAGCGCACCAGGCGCTGGAAGTGCACCGCTTCGGCGAAGGTGCGCTTTGCTGCCCGGATGCCCTCGCGCGTCTTCTCCTCGACGAAGGCCTGGGCGGCGACGGTGATCACCGCTCTCACGCGCTCGCGCAGGCCTGCCTGGGCCGCCGCGGTGATGGCCATGCCGCCACCCACGCTGTG
>JBCBZW010000276.1 GCA_039815145.1 Pseudomonadota bacterium | reverse complement strand
CGCCGCCCGCGACCCCTTGGAGAGCGCCCTCGTGCGCGCCCTGGAAGCGCCCTGGCCTCGCCTCATCGTCCTGGCCCGGATTTCCCTCGCGGAGCTGGCGGAGGGCGAGGCGCGCTACGACGTCGCGGTCGAGCATCTGAACCTCGCCCTGCAGGACGCGCAGGCGCAACAGGAACAGTATCGGGTGGTGGAGCTCTACACACGCCTGGCTCGCGTGCTGGCCAAGGCCGGCCAGCCGACGCCGGCCCTCGAGGCCTTGGAGGCACGGGTGGCGCTGGAGCAGGAGCTCTTCGACGTGCGCAGGACGGCGGTGCTCGCCGCGCTCCAGAGCGAGGTGGAGTTCGAGCGCCAAGCGCAGCGCCTGGAGACGGTCGAACGGGAGGAGGCCATCGCTCGCCTCAAGCTGGAACAAGAAGCGACCCAACGGTTTATTTGGGCGGGTACCGTGCTGGTGCTGTGCGCCCTGAGCTTCCTCGTGTATGGACGTCTGGCGGCGCAGCGCCAGGCGGAGCGCTTGCGTGCGGAAGTGGCGGAGAAGACGAGTGCGCTTCGCGAGCGCCATGCGGAACTCGAGCGCGCGTACGCAGCGGTGGATCGCGCGAGCCTAACGGATACGATGACGGGCCTTGCGAACCGTCGCTTTCTGGAGCGCCACATCGAGGTGGACGCCGCCCGCGCCCTGCGCCTCCACGAGGACGCGCGGCTTAACCGTGAGGCGCCGGCAAACGCCGACCTGGTCTTCTTCCTGGTCGACCTGGATCACTTCAAGACGATCAACGATGAGCGAGGTCACGCCGCGGGTGATGCGGTGCTGGTGGAGGTGAGTCGTCGCCTGGAACGTGTGTTTCGCCAGGGCGATTTCGTGGTGCGCTGGGGCGGGGAGGAATTCCTGTTGGTGGCGCGCTTCGTGAATCGCGAGGGCGCGGCAGCGATTGCCGAGCGCATTCGTCGTGCGGTGGCGGACACGCCCTTCTCCCTGACCGAGGGGAGCGTCAGCTGCACCTGCTCGATCGGATTCTCGGCTTACCCGTTGCAGGCGGACCGACCGGCTGCCTGCGCCTGGGAGGAGGTGGTGGCCCTCGCCGATCAAGCGCTGTACACGGTGAAGCGGGGCGCGCGCGACGGATGGGTCGGCTACCTCACGGCGCGCGATGTGCCGCCGACCACGCCGATCGCCAAGTGGGTGCCGCACGTGGTGAGCGGTGGGGCGATCGAGGCGGTGGTGTCCGAGGGCGTTCGCCTGGGGGAAGCGGAGCCTGACGCGAGTTCCTAGGGCGCCGTGAGGAGTCGGCGCCACCGGTGCATCGACACCTCGTACTCCCCGGTAAGGCTCTCCCGGGCCAGCGCCCCCGCCGCGCGCAGCTCGCGCCTCGCCGGTATCGCGTCCAGCGCCTCGACCAAGGCCTGCACCGTGTCGTTCTCGATTACCCACCCGGTGCCGGGCGTGACCTGTTCCGCGAGGCCGTCGTTGGCCGCCACCAGAATCGGCCGACCGGCCGCGCGCGCCTCGGCCGCAACGATGCCGAAGGGCTCGTAGCGCGAGGGCACGACCACCAGGTCCACCTGCTGCATGAAGCGGGCGATATCGTCGGTGCGCCCGTAGAAGCGCACCTGCGGCAAGCCGTGGGCAAGGGCCTTGAGCCTGTCGATCTGGGGGCCGTCGCCGGCGATGAGCACCTCCACATCCCGTCGTCCGAGCGCGCTCACAGCGTGAATCAGGCGATCGAATCCCTTCTGTTCGTGCAAGCGACCGATAGCGCCGATGCGCAGGCGGCGCGTGCAGGCGGGGGGTTCCAGCCGAAGCAGGCGCGAGTAGTCGAGGTGCGGGTAGATGACCTGGAGCTTGCGCGCGGGCAGCAGGCGGGCGTCGAGCATCCAGCGCTGTTGGGCGGCACTGACGGCGACCACCTTGTCGACCAGGGCGTAAGACAGGGCGAGCATCGATCGGAAGCGACCCCGCACGGGCACGCAATGGTGTTCGAAGCCCGCACAGTAGGAGTGTTCGACGAGGATGATTCTGGCCCGCGGGCGCCGCAGGCGCAGCAGGAACAGCCACGGCAACAGGCGCCAGCTCAGGGAGTCGTGCAGCACGATGGTGCCGGCGCCGCGAGAGGCGGCGCACCAGCCGCGGGGATCGTCGACGGCGTGAAGGGACTGGTCGATATCGGCCAGGGCGCCGCCGTCGACCAGGGTGTGGATCATCCGCGTGACGCCGCCGAGCCGCGTGTCGCGCAGAAGGTGAACAACTTTACCAGGTGTCATGAGGTGGCTCCCCGTGATCCGGTGACGAGCCGTTCCAAGGCGACGTACCAGGAGTCGCGTAGCACCTTGAGGGCCAGGCAGGCGGCGAGGGTGGTGGTGGTCTTGACGGGCTCGGCCGCGATCATCGCGGGGTGG
>JBCBZW010000275.1 GCA_039815145.1 Pseudomonadota bacterium | reverse complement strand
GGAGGCGAGCGCCAAGATTCGTTTCCCCCAGCTCATCCTGACCGGCGCCGGCGGCACCGACGCCGGCTCCTTCCTGGACATGCTCGAAGCCAGCAGCGTGACCTGGCTGCTGGGGGCGGCGGTCAACCTGCCCTTGTACCGGGGCGGGGCGATCCGCGCGGAGGTCGACAACGCCGCCTCGGCGCTGGAGATCGCTCGCCTCACCTGGGATCGGACGGCCCTGATCGCCCTGCAGGAGGCGGAGACGGCCCTGGCGGCCTTCGCCGGCGCGCGCGCCGAGCGCGATCGCCTGCGCCTCGCCACCGAGGCCACGGCACAAGCCGCGCAGATCGCCACCCGTCTCTACGACACGGGGCTAGGGGGCTACCTCGCCGTGCTCGACGCTCAGCGCGAGGACCGCAACGCGGCCTTGGCCCTGGTGGCAGCGAAGAACCGCATCAACCAGCGCGCGGTCGACTTGTACCGGGCCTTGGGCGGCGGCTGGGAGAGCCCCGAGTCCCCACCGCCGGTCGACGTGATGGCGAGCGTGCGCTGACGTACCGAGCCCGGGCGCGCCCCCGTAGGCGGGGGTACCGCGGGCCCGGGTCTGTTATCGTCACCCCAACATTCGCCGCCCAAACGACATGACCCATGGCCCCCCTCGCGCTGCTGCTGCTCTTTGCCGTAACCGCCTACATGCTGCTTTGGCGCACCCGGCCGCCGCCGCCAGCCGGGCCAGGTCTCGCCAGCCTTACGCTGCGCAACCTGGACGAGGCGATCGAACAGGCCGAGGATGAAGATGAGGCCGGGGCGCTTTACGCCGTGGTACTTGTCGAGGACTACCCACGGCTCGACCTGGACGCGATCGTCGCCAAGGTGCGCAGCAAGTGGGGCACGCACGCCGCACCGCTGCCCGCGACGGCGGAGGACCCTCCCCTGCGCCGAGCGATCACCACGCCCACCGCACGCATCGCCTTCGAACTGATCTCGCGGATCGATGAGCATCCGGCGCTCATCGAGTCCGACGCCCATCGGGTGGACAACGCGCACTCCGCTGCCGTGCTGGTGGCGCTGGAGGCGGACCAGAAGGCCGTGTTGCAAGCGGTGGTCCTGTCCCAATGCGTCTTCGCGCTCCTCGAGACGTGCCCGCAAGCAAAGGCCGTGCTCTGGGCGCCGTCGAGAACTCTGTGGCCGGCGTCGCAGGCCAAACGCGCCCTGGCTGCCGACTACGAACAGCGCTTCCCGGTGGGCCTTTGGGTCTCCGCCCGCGCGAGTACGCTCGCGGACGGGCGAGTGCAGGGCTACACGCTCGGCCTCACCGCCCTGGGCAGCACGGAGTTCGAGGCGCTCGACGCCCGCGAGGGGCCGAACGCCCTGGCCGATCGCCTGCATTCGCTCGCACAGTACGCGCTGCTCAGCTGCCGCACGATCTTCAACGGGGATACCACCGGCGTGGACGGCTGTGAGCGCATCCGTCTGCAGAAGGTGCCGTCGCAGACGGTGCACCGGGGCTGGGTGTTTCAGCTGCGCTACCTGAGCGCATCCCCACAGCAACCTTGGGAGAACGAATGATGCCAGCGCAGGGACATTGTCTGTGCGGCGCCGTGTCCTTCACGGGCAAGGGCGCGTCGGAAGGGATTCATTGCTGCCACTGCCGCGACTGTGCGCGTTGGAATGGCGGCCCCTTGCTATCGGTGGAGTTCACCGAGGGCTACGACATCGAGGGCCCCGTACGCTGGTTCGAGAGCTCTGACTGGGCGGAGCGCGGCTCCTGCGAGCGCTGCGGCAGCGCCCTGTTCTGGCGCATGCGCGACGGCAGCCACTGCAGCGCGGCGGTCGGCGCCTTCGACGAGCCGAAGACCTTCACCAAGATCGATTCCCACATCTTCATCGACAGCAAGCCGGGGCACTACGACTTCGCCGATGACGCACCACGGCTGACGGCGGCCGAGGTCATCGCCAAGTTCACCGGCCAGGGCTAACGTCTCGGAGGGACGGCGCCGAGGGCGATGAGTTCGTGGCGCGCCGCCATCGCGAGGGGGTGGGTGGCGCCCGCCCAGCGCACCAGGCCGTCGTAGGCCTCGCGCATCGCCTCCACGGCCTCGGAGGCTCCGTCGACGCCCTCGCGCGCTTGCCCCACCAGGGCCAACGCTCGCTCGTAGCCCATCAACACCAAGCGCGCATTGGAGACGCCTCGCCCGGCGAGCGCCTGGGCGCGCGCCCGTGCCGTGGCGTCCAAGGCATCCGCCCAGCGCTGCTCGGTCAGGGCCAGGGCCGCGACCGCGTGGTGGTACACCCACGCCTCGGGCTGGTCGAGATAATCCGCAAAAGCCCCCGCGATGGCGTCCAGCGTCTCGCGCGCCGCGGCAGGTTCGCCCGCCATAGCGTCCAGGCGCGCGAGGAGCAGGGTGATCTTCGCCACGTCCTCCTCCGCATCCACGTAGGGCGTGTCCGCCAGCCGCAGTGCGCTCTCGTAG
>JBCBZW010000274.1 GCA_039815145.1 Pseudomonadota bacterium | reverse complement strand
GGTGTTGCCAACACCTGGGGCTACGGCGCGATGACGAACAGCTACAATGACATCCACAATTCGCGCGCGATCTTCATTATCGGCGGTAACCCCGCGGAGGCGCACCCTGTTTCGCTCCTGCATGTCCTGAAGGCCAAGGAGCAGAACAACGCGCCGCTGATCGTCTGCGATCCGCGCTTCACGCGCACGGCCGCGCATGCCGACGAGTATGTGCGCTTCCGCCCGGGCTCGGACGTTGCCTTCGTGTGGGGCATCCTCTGGCACATCTTCGAGAACGGGTGGGAGGACAAGGAGTTCATCCGCACCCGCGTCTGGGGCATGGACCAGATCAAGGCTGAGGTCGCGAAGTGGACGCCCGAGGAGGTCGAGCGCGTGACCGGCACGCCGGGCAGCCAGCTCGAGCGCGTGGCCCGCATGATGGCCAACAACCGGCCGGGCACCGTGATCTGGTGCATGGGCGGCACGCAGCATACCAACGGCAACAACAACACCCGGGCCTACTGCATCCTTCAGCTCGCGCTAGGGAACATGGGCGTCTCGGGCGGCGGCACGAACATCTTCCGCGGCCATGACAACGTGCAGGGTGCGACCGATCTCGGCGTCCTTTCGCACACGCTGCCGGGCTATTACGGCCTCAAGACCGGCTCCTGGCAGCACTGGGCCCGCATCTGGGCCGGGGAGAAGACCGCGTCGGACAAGGCGAAGGACGAGTACGAGTTCATCCTCAGCAAGTTCGGCTCGAAGGAGCTGATGGAGTCGAAGGGCATCCCCGTCAGCCGCTGGATCGACGGCGTGCTGGAGGACAAGGAGAACATCGACCAGCCGGACAACGTCCGCTCGATGGTGCTCTGGGGCCATGCGCCGAACTCGCAGACCCGCATGGTCGAGATGTCGAAGGCGATGGACAAGCTCGACCAGCTTGTCGTCGTCGACCCTTATCCGACGGTCACGGCGATCCTGCACAACCGCCAGGACGGGGTGTACCTGCTGCCCGCCTGCACGCAGTTCGAGACCTACGGCTCGGTCACCGCGTCGAACCGCTCGATCCAGTGGCGCGAAAAGGTGGTGGAGCCGCTCTACGAGAGCCTTCCCGACCACACGATCATCGCGAAGTTCGCCAAGAAGTTCGGCTTTGCCGATCGCTTCTTCCGCAACATCGAGCTCAAGGGCGACGAGCCGGTGATCGAGGACGTGACCCGCGAGTTCAACGCGGGCATGTGGACCGTCGGCTATACCGGCCAGTCGCCGGAGCGGCTGAAGCTGCACATGGCCAACCAGCACACCTTCGACCGCACGACGCTTCAGGCGATCGGCGGGCCGGCGGATGGCGACTACTACGGCATGCCGTGGCCCTGCTGGGGCACTGCCGAGATGAAGCATCCGGGCACGCCCAACCTCTACGACATGTCGAAGCCCGTCTCGAAGGGCGGTCTCACCTTCCGCGCCCGCTTCGGCGTGGAGCGAGACGGGGACAACCTGCTGGCCGAGGGCGTCTACTCCGAGGGCTCGGAGATCCAGGACGGCTACCCCGAGTTCACCATGCAGATGCTGATGGATCTCGGCTGGGACAGCGAGCTGACGGACGAGGAGCGGGCGGCCATCGACGGCGTGGCCGGGCCGAAGACGAACTGGAAGACCGACCTTTCGGGCGGCATCCAGCGCGTCGCGATCAAGCATGAGTGCGCGCCCTTCGGCAATGCCAAGGCGCGGGCCGTGGTCTGGACCTTCCCGGATCCGATCCCGCTCCACCGCGAGCCGCTCTACACCAATCGGCGCGATCTGGTGGCGGACTACCCGACCTATGACGACCGCCAGGCCTATCGTCTGCCGACGCTCTACGCGTCGATCCAGAAGAACGACTACTCCAAGGACTACCCGATCATCCTGACCTCGGGCCGGCTCGTGGAGTACGAAGGCGGCGGCGACGAGACCCGCTCCAACCCGTGGCTCGCCGAGCTGCAGCAGGAGATGTTCGTCGAGGTGAACCCGCGCGATGCCAACAATCTCGGCGTCCGCGACGGGGAGCAGGTCTGGGTCGAAGGGCCCGAGGGCGGCAAGGTGAAGGTGGCGGCGATGGTCACCGAGCGTGTCGGCCAGGGCGTCGCCTTCATGCCGTTCCACTTCGGCGGCTTCTTCCAGGGCGAGGACCGGCGGTCCCACTACCCGGACGGTGCCGATCCGTATGTGCTCGGCGAGAGCACCAACACCGCGCAGACCTATGGCTACGACTCCGTCACGCAGATGCAGGAGACGAAAGCCACGCTCTGCAAGATCATGAAGGCCTGAGGGAGGAATACACCTAATGGCACGCGTAACTTTCCTCTGCGACGCCGAGCGCTGCATCGAATGCAACGCCTGCGTCACGGCCTGTAAGAACGAGCACGAGGTGCCCTGGGGCATCAACCGGCGCCGCGTCGTCACGATCAGTGACGGCGTGCCGGGCGAGCGCTCGATCTCGGTGGCCTGCATGCACT
>JBCBZW010000273.1 GCA_039815145.1 Pseudomonadota bacterium | reverse complement strand
GATCGAAGCGGGCATGGCGATTTGGGTTTCGATGTACCAAGGCGAGCGCATGTACGCGTCGCCCGATGCGCCCCAGGAGATCGTCTCGCAGGTGCCCACACCGGAGATCATGCGCGAGGGCTTTGGGCGAAGCCCAGGCGGCTTCACGGGCCAAGAGCAGCTCTTTCACAAGTGGCACGGCTACGCGGTGATTCCCTTGGGTGCCATCGGCGAGGGCGTGGGTTTCGTGGCCTACCTCTCCGAGCCTGAGCCCGAGTAGGCGAGTAAAACATGGACAATTACGGGCGGGTGAAACGTTTTTCGCCTAATGGCCCCCTCGCGTCTGCTGCGCGCTGGCGTCGTGCCGGCGAGCGCGCCCAGCACGGGCCCCACGCCGCCTTCCGAACTTCCACGAGCGGCGCTATGACCCCCTGCATGGCTTGGTCGTCGGTGACAACGTGCGTTCTTGCGTTGATGCTCGCCGCCTGCACCACCGAACTGCGCGTACTCGACCAAGACAACGGCGATTGCATCCCGCTCACGTGCAGTCAGCTCGGCGCTACGTGCGGCCAAGTGCCCTCCGGCTGCGGCCGCATGCTCGAGTGCGGCGAATGCGGCGCAGGAACCTGCGGCGAGGTGATCCCCAACCGATGCGAGGCCGCGTGCTCCGGCGGGGACACGCAGATCCTGGCGACCAGCGTTCGAAGCGACGCGCCCGTCGTCTTCGAGCGCTTCGACGGCCGAATCATCATGCATACGGCCTTTCACAGCGCAGCGAGCCCGGGCCGCTCCCACCTGTTCCAGCTCGAGGGGTGCGGAACGCCGCTGACGCAGCTGGACGACACCCCCTCAGACACCTTTGCCGGCAGCGACGTCGTGACCGTGGACGATGCCGGCCTTCACGTTGTGGCGAGGCGGGCCGATTGGGTGCGCACCTACGCGCCGGACGGGTTGATGGAAGAACGCGCGCTGGGTCTAGACGACCCCTGCGCCATCGCAAGCCTGGACGGCGTACTCTACATCGCCCAGTGCGCCGTGGACCGAAGCTCACTGCTGCGCGTGGGCGCCGGTGGCGAGCTCGAAATGCTTCGCGCCATCGAATCGCCACGGCCGCGACGCTTCTTCGTGCTCGGCGGGTCCCTGCTCTTTGGCCAGGGCGAGCGCCTCGTCCGTTACGATCCCAGTCTCGAAACGCTGGAAGACGTGGGCGTGTTCGAAGGCGGGATCATTTGCGGCGCCGTGTCGCCCGAAGGGGCGCTCTACGTCTCCGACGGCGCTGAGGGGGGCGGCTTTTTTCGCGTAAGCGACGGGGTCGAGCGGGTCGCCGACGCGCCCCGTGGGCGGTTAGTCCACCACCTCGATCGCTTTTACGGCCAGGTAGGGCTTGCCCTCATAGAGGGCGATCACGTCTGGGGCGAGGGTGATGCCGTAGTTGGCCTCAATGAGCGCAACGTTGAGTTCCATAATCTCGCCAGTCACCTCAATGTTTTCGCCCGCGATCGGTGCGGGGAGGTCGGTGATCGCTAAAACCTCTTCCCCTCGGAAAGACTCCACATCATAAACGGTGAAGACGTTAGGAGAAAGCGTTTCTGTCACTTCCGTGCTGACGGTCACAGTCTCACCCACCAGTTCAACGAGAGCAGTTTCGCGAACGTCATCATCCGTCAGGCTCGGTGCGTTTACCTCACTTTCAGGTTCGTCGATCGCTTCTGCGTCCAGTTCCATGCCTTCTGGCGCTTCTTCCAGCTCGACATTTTCTTCAATGTCAGCGCCGGCGTCGCCGGGATCTGCCGCTTGCGGGGCACAGGCTGCAGTGAATAGCGCCATCGAAGTGAGCGCTAAAGTCCCGACGACTTTTGCCGCTCGTGTGGGTCGAACATGCTGAATTAAGTGTTTCATGGGGATATCTCCAAAATCTGATTGCACCTGTAGCGTTGTGCTACCAAGATGATTCACGTTAAGACGTGAAGTCGTCAGGTGCATCCACCTTCAGGTTTGATCTGACCCACCTGATGGGCAGAGTTGCACGACCACTCCGGCTTCAGCGATCGCGGGTTCCGTGCTCAGATTTGGTGACAATCGCCGGTTGGGTTCCCGTCAGCGACATCTCTTGAGTTGTGGATTAATAAAGTTCCCTCAACTGTCTCGCTGACAGCGATCACGCTCAAGGTTGATTGGGCTGGTTGAAGAGTGAGAGAGGTCAACGATAGGAATTCATCACAGTGGGACATTTATTTTGATGGCTTGCTCTTCTGATTTGCATCAGCGCGACACGAACACTAGCTTGAGCCAAATGGTTCTGTTGAACGGCATAGACTGACTAATGTCTTTCTGCTGTCTTTGTCCCTTGAAGCAACCCATCTTGAACCTGAATGATCCGGTGAGCTTGGGCGGCAATGTCAGGCTCATGGGTCACGATGATGACGGTAATGCCCTGGCGGTTGAGTTCGGTAAAGAGAGCCATGACTTCATGAGAGGTTTGGGTATCTAGCGCACCTGTC
>JBCBZW010000272.1 GCA_039815145.1 Pseudomonadota bacterium | reverse complement strand
GCCTGGACCACCACCAACGGCACGCCAGACGGCTTCAACCTGATCTACTTCGGGCGCGCCGCGGGCACCACGCCGATCAGCGTCGGTCAGTGCACGGTGGATGTGGCGCTCAACAACGCTCGGCCCATCGCCTTCGCGGCGGCGGACGGCAGCGGCACGGCCACGGCCACCCGCAACATCGGGGCGGGCGCCAGCGGCGTCACCCTCAACTTCCAGGCGCTCGATCTGCGCTCCTGTGAGTTGAGCAACGTCACCTCCACGACGTTCTAAGACACCTAGGTGTCTCCAGGTGGCATCGGGAATTCCCGGTGCCACCTACTCCCGCCCTTCCGCACAGCCGTCGTCAGCTAACTATAATAATCACCTGACTGAAGACGCTTCACACCGCACGACCCGGCGCCACGACTGCGTGGTGAGCGCTCGTCGACCTGGCCGAATGAAAAGAGCAATCGATAGAGGGCAGCGCTCGTTGCGTGCTAAGTCACCGGCAGGGTGACTCGAATCCCTCGAGTGGGAACGCCGCGGAACCTGCATGGGATGCCGTCAGGCAGCCCGGCGCGTGTCAACCGGTGCCTAGACCGTCTCCTGGC
Source organism: Pseudomonadota bacterium (assembly GCA_039815145.1). Classification (NCBI taxonomy): domain Bacteria; kingdom Pseudomonadati; phylum Pseudomonadota; species Pseudomonadota bacterium. The sequence goes on along the minus strand of JBCBZW010000272.1, from coordinate 1,927 downwards.
AATCGTCGCAGCGGGTGGTGACTTCCACGTGGCTGTCCGACGCGAAGCCGCGTGCCGTGGCCGCCGCGCCGACGGTGCGCCCCAGGCGCTGGTCGTCGAGTTCGTCAACCCGACCGCAGTCCGAGCAGATCAGGAACTGTCCGGCGTGCTTGTGGTCCGGCTCGGCGCACGGCACGAAGGCCTGAATCGACGCGATGCGATGGACGAAGCCCTGCGCCTGCAGGAACTCCAGGGCGCGGTACACGGTGGGTGGTGCGGTTTTGGGCGCGCCTTCTGCGGACTGCTCGTCCAGTGCGTGCATGATGTCGTATGCGCCGAGGGGGCGATCTGCCTCCAGCAAGACCAGGAAGACCCGGCGGCGTTGCTCCGTCAGACGAACGCCGCGCGTTTTGCACAGCGCCTCGATGCGATCGAGGGTGGCCTCGCTCATCACTGCTGACCTCGCGCTAACTGCCTAGAGCGCATAGCGTATCAGTACGTCAGCCCCTGGCCCAAGCAACCGTCGCACACTCACGCGGCTCGCAGGCCACGCGACAGGCGCCAGTTGAGCAGGTGTGCGCCGGCGAGTACCGTCGCTCCGAATACGCTGAACAGAATCTCTTGATTCTTGCCTTCCACCCACAGGGCACCTGCCAGCAAGCTCAGCAGACCCAGGCCTGCCAAGGCCGCCACGACGGTATGACGATGGCCGAGCACGCCCCGCGAAATTCCGATGACGGAGATGGGCAACGCCAGCAACACTGCCCACAGATGAAAGCGCTCATCCGCTACCATGCCAGGGACGATCCAAGGGGCGATGGAAAGCACAAGCGGCAGCGCTAAGCAATGCACGAGACAGAGCGCGGACAAGCAGACCGCGGTTCCGTCAATCGCGGCTTGGCCGGCAGGGGAACTAGACATGAGCACCGGGGTCATTTGAATAGGGGCTGAATGTTATAATGTTGCAATTGAGATGGCTAGTCCCGGGCGCTTAGCGCGGCAAAATCAGGTCCAGGAGATGAGAGCGATGTTCGAGCGTCAAGGAGACGCGGTACGCCCCAACGCAGTGTGCACCGGCGCCGCGAATCAGCGCCGTGCCTCAGCGGCCGCCCTCGTCGCTGCCCTTGGCATGACGGCGGTCACCACATGTGCGACCGCGGCTGGCGTGGGTGAGCGACACGTCCACGGCGAAGGCGAGCTCACCTTGGTGCGCGAGGGTTCACAACTCACCGCCACCCTGCACACCCCTACCTTCAATCTCATCGGGTACGAGCACGCGCCCAGCACCGACGCGGAGCGGGCCACCTGGGCGCAAGCACTCGCCCGCTTGGGCAGGCAGTCGCCGGTCCTCGAACCCAACCGCAAGGCACGGTGCGCGCTCAATCAGGTGGAGTTCGAGGATCCCTTCGCAGTTGTGAGCGAACACGACGAACACGACGAGGCGCACGCAGAGCTAGAGATCAGCTACCACTTCACCTGCACCCGCCCGCAACAGCTGAAGGCAGTGGCCGTCACACTGTTCGCCGATTTCCCCGCACTGACTCGAATCAATGCCATCTACCTTGACGACAAGCAGCAGGTGGGCGGTACGCTCACCACTGCCAGACCCACACTGCGCTGGTAAGCCAGCCGCGACAGGAGTTTTCATGCGACGAGACCTAGCCCTTTCGATAGGCCCCCGTGTTGGAGGATTCCTCCTAGGCCTGATGATCGTCGCCGCGAGCTTCTCCTTAAGGATCGCCCACGCACAGGCGCCTGACCCGGCCACCGAAGGCCTATCCGCTGACGAACTCGCGGAACCCGCGCCGCAGGCCGAACCCCCGACCGCGGATGAAGACAAGGCGGACGGTCAAGCCACGGCAAAGGTGGGCGACCAAACCCCGCTCGACATCTCCTGGGACGATCTGCTGCCCGAGGGGGAGCTCGACCGTCTCGAAGAGCTCTACCG
>JBCBZW010000271.1 GCA_039815145.1 Pseudomonadota bacterium | reverse complement strand
GCCTCGATCGCCACCGGCTCATTGATGTTCGCCTGGTTGATGTAATAGACGAAACCGGAGAGGTATTGCTCGCCGTCGTTGTAGCGGATCTGGGCGTTGCGATCGGCCAGGAAGATATCGTTCTCGCGCACCTTGTCAACGGCTGCATAAGCCTGGGCGATCACCAACAACTCCTCGGCCGCCACCGTGGTCACCGCGCCCGAGTCGGTGGCGAGTTCGTAGGCGATGCTGGTGATGTCCGGTGTCCTGAACTCTGGAAGCTCCGACGGGAAGGTGCCCTCCTTCTTCAGCAGGTCGAGCCCGGCCAGGTAGCCCTCCAGCATCTTCGGCCGCACCGGCACCAAGGCCTCCAGTTGCGCCAGGTTCTGCGTGAGCTCGGCGCGGACCAGGTTGAGCGCCGCGTCCGCTTCGCGCTGCTCGCGCTGATCCTCGCGCCACTCGTCCACCACGAACGCCAACAACACGCTCAGGAAAATCGCGGCAGACTCCGCCAGCAGGCGCAGGAGATGGCCGCCTGCCTTCTCCTTCGGCACGTGCGCTGCACTGTTTTCTTCCGTCACTCGATCCGATCCCATCAGCGCGGCGCGTAGGCGACGACTTCTATCTCGACGATCCCACGCGGCGTGAACAAGCCCGTGGTGCCCACCGCCGTCCAGGCCGAATGGGGCTCACCGGCGTACTTCGCGCGCACCTCGGCGATCACCAAGGCCTGCTCGTCGATGGCGAGCGCCGTGTTGCGACCATCGAGCACGTGAAAGGTGTTGATCTTCACGACGTCCGCGAAGCTCGCGTCGGCCGTGCTCAGCACCGCCTCCAGGCGTTCGAACACGTTCGCGGTGCGCTCGGCAAAGCGCTCGCGGCCGATAGGCAGTTCGTCATCGGGCGTCGCGGCGATGATGATGCCGGACACGTGGACGAAATCGCCGGCGCGGATCGCGTGGGCGTAGTGCCAGGGGGAGTCGTAGCCGCTGCCCTCGCGGGGCACGGCGTCGCTGAAGGTGACGGAGCGACCGCCCTGCTCCACGGTCTGCGCCCAGCTCGCCGTTGCCAGGACCATGCCCCACATCAACAACATGCCTCTATTCATCGCGCTGCCCTCGTTGCTCACGACTAACCCATCCGGCGCCGGGCATCGTTAAGGACTATCAAGCCCTCCAACGAAAGGGCCAACGTCGCTGCAACGTCCACGGCGTCGGGCAGAAGCAGAATAGGATCAATGACTCACGATGGCGACCCCAGTACCCCATGTTCGGTCGGGTCGACCTCTTCAACCCCATGAGGTGACGATGAGAAACGTAGCCCGCACTGGCGGCCTGTGCCTGCTAGCGCTAGTTGCCTTCGGCGCGCACGCGGCGGAACTGCGTGGCACCCCGAAGGAGCTGCGCGATTACCTGCAGTCCGAGCGCACAGACGTGCGCGTTGTCGGCGAGTCGGAGATTGTGGCGTACACCGACACCGCGGTGGTGACGATCGTGGTGCGCACCAAGGAGAAGACCCTGAGCGCCTCCCTCGGCGCCAACCAATCCCTGCGTACCGCCCTCACGCGTGACCTGGAGGCGGCCGGCGTCGCCAAGGAGGCGATTCGCAGCACGGCCTTTTCCTCCTCGCCCACCTATCGGCTGTTCGGACGCAAGCCGAGCAGCTACGAGGTGGTGAATCGCCTGACGGTGAAAGTCGGTGATGAGGGTCAGCTGCAACGGGTGAGCACCCTCGTCGACGCGCGGGAGGAGTTCACGATCGGCGCCGTCGACTTCGAGGACAGCCGCGAGGACGCGCTCAAGCGCCAGGCAGATCTAGCGGCGCTGGACGACGCCCGCGAAGCCGCCCAGCAGTACGCGGACCGCTTGGGGCTAACCGTAGAACCGCGCGCCTTCACCTTCGAGGCCATTCGTATCCAAGCCTCGCGGGCGGCGATGGTGATGGAGGAAGCGGCGATGGCTGGGAGCAGTGCGGATAGCTACTCCCTCAAAGCCGATCGCGTGGCTCAGCCGACCAGCTTCGATGAGCGCACGTACCGTTCGCGGGTGACCGTCACCTTCGAAGTGGTGGACTGAGCGTTCGGCGCCCAGCGGCGCTCCTACCACGCGTCGACGCAGCCGCCGCCGTCGAACGCGTCCTGTGCGCCCGTCTCCGTGAGCCGTGTGAGACAGAGCCCCGCCGAGGCTTGATTAATGCCCTCGATAGGCCCGAGCACGACGAGCTCCGCGGGGCTCGCCAGCACCGTCTCAGCGGCGTAGCCCGGCGACAGGCCGCCCGACTCCCCGGTGCTCGCGGTGGCCATGTAGCGGCCGACAAACCCGTGTTCGTCCTCGAGCGTGACCCGACCTTCGTAGGGCAGTTTCATCAACAGCATGCTGCCGCGTAGCTCGGGGTTGAGGGAGCGTGTGCGACCGGTGACCACAAAGCCCCCGTCGGTGGGGGCGATGCTGTGCAGCAGGTCGCTGTGCGCCGGGTGATCCCACTGGGCGTGCCACTCGGTGCCCAGCGCCGAGTTCACCTTCACCGCCACGGCGCCGCCCTCGCTCGCAACATCGGCGCCGATGCGCCCGACGACGATCACGCCGTCGGCACTCGGCACCACGCCGGTGCCGCCGTCATGGTAGGACGCCATGATGCTGGCGCGCTC
>JBCBZW010000270.1 GCA_039815145.1 Pseudomonadota bacterium | reverse complement strand
CATCAAGGCCCGTGATCTGTGGGAGCAAATTGCCGAAGCCGCCTGGCAGTGTGCCGACCCTGGCGTGCAGTATGACACCATCATTAATGAGTGGCATACCTGCCCCGAAAGCGGCCGGATCAACGCCTCCAACCCCTGCTAAGAATACATGTTCCTGGACGATACGGCCTGTAACCTGGCGTCGATGAACCTGCTGACCTTCCTCAAGGACGGGCAGTTCCAGGTCGAGGAATATATGCACGCGGCGCGCCTGTGGACCGTGACGCTGGAAATCTCCGTCATGATGGCACAGTTCCCGTCCAAGGAGATTGCGCAACGCTCCTACGAGTTCCGCACGCTGGGTCTGGGCTATGCCAATATCGGCGGTCTGCTGATGAACATGGGCCACGGCTATGACAGCGACGAGGGTCGCGCGCTGTGCGGTGCGCTGACGGCGATCATGACCGGCGTATCCTATGCCACCTCCGCCGAGATGGCCGGAGAGCTGGGGCCATTCCCGGGCTATGCCAAGAATGCCGAACATATGCTGCGGGTGATGCGCAACCACCGCACCGCCGCCTATGGCGCCACCGAAGGCTATGAGAAGCTGGCGGTGAAGCCCGTGGCACTCGATCACGCCAACTGCCCCGATCCGCAGTTGATCGACGTCGCCATGTCCGCATGGGACGAGGCGTTGAAACTGGGCGAGGCAAACGGCTACCGAAACGCGCAATCCACCGTGATCGCGCCCACCGGCACCATCGGCCTGGTCATGGACTGCGACACAACCGGGATCGAGCCCGACTTTGCCCTGGTGAAGTTCAAAAAGCTCGCTGGCGGTGGCTACTTCAAGATCATCAACCGGTCGGTGCCCGCAGCCCTTGAAAATCTCGGCTACGGCTCCGCCCAGATCGAGGAAATCGTCAGCTACGCTGTCGGCCACGGCTCCATGGGGAACGCCCCTGCGATCAACCATACGACGCTGGCCGGTCACGGCTTTGGCGCCAATGAGCTGGCCAAGGTGGACGCCGCCCTCGAAAGCGCGTTCGACATCCGGTTCGTGTTCAACCAATGGACGCTGGGCGAGGAGTTTTGCACCCAAGTGCTGGGCATCCCGCAGGCCAAGCTGAACGATCCGACCTTTGACCTGCTGAAATCGCTGGGTTTTTCCAAGGCGGACATCGACGCGGCCAACGACCATGTCTGCGGGACGATGACGCTGGAAGGTGCACCGCACCTGCGCGAAGAGCACTACCATATCTTCGACTGCGCCAACCCCTGCGGCAAGAAAGGCAAGCGCTTCCTGAGCGTCGACAGCCACATCACCATGATGGCCGCGGCACAATCGTTCATCTCGGGCGCGATCTCCAAGACGATCAACATGCCCAACGATGCGACGATCGAGGATTGCCAACGCGCCTATGAACTCAGCTGGTCGCTGGGGGTGAAGGCCAACGCGCTCTACCGCGACGGCTCGAAACTGTCGCAGCCTCTCGCCGCGGCTCTGGTCGAGGATGATGATGAGGCGGCGGAAGTCCTGGAAACAGGTGCACCGGCCGAGAAGGCCGCAGTGCTCGCCGAGAAGATCGTCGAAAAGATTATCGTGAAAGAGATCGTGAAATCTCACCGCGAAAAGATGCCGCAACGCCGCAAGGGCTACACGCAGAAAACCATCGTGGGCGGCCACAAGGTCTACCTGCGCACCGGCGAGTATGAGGACGGCAATCTCGGCGAGATCTTCATCGACATGCACAAGGAAGGGGCGGGCTTTCGGGCGATGATGAACAACTTTGCCATCGCCGTGTCCGTGGGCCTGCAATACGGTGTGCCGCTGGAGGAGTTCGTGGACGCCTTCACCTTCACCAAGTTCGAACCGGCAGGCATGGTGCAGGGCAATGACAGCATCAAGAACGCGACGTCGATCCTCGACTACGTGTTCCGCGAACTGGCGGTGTCCTATCTCGACCGCACCGATCTGGCGCATGTGAAACCCGAAGGGGCCACATTCGACGATATCGGGCGCGGGGAAGAGGAAGGCGTGAGCAACGTTTCCGAAATCTCCGACACGGCGGCGTCGAAATCGCTGGAGGTGCTCAAGCAGATCAGCTCGACTGGCTACCTGCGCAAGCGTCTGCCCCAGGATCTGGTGGTGCTCAAAGGGGGCATGGCCGAAAGCGGCGCGAATGCGTCGGCCGCGCTGGAGGCGCTGGTGCCCGAAGTGGCGGCAGCCAGCGGCAGCGACCTTGTGACCGCGACGCTGATGGACGCCCGCACCAAGGCCAAGATGCAAGGCTACGAAGGCGAAGCCTGCGGCGAGTGCGGCAACTACACGCTGGTGCGCAACGGCACCTGCATGAAGTGCAACACCTGCGGCGCGACGTCGGGGTGTAGCTGAGAAGATACGCGGCCCGGGGATGGGGCGCGAGGGGGCCGGGCCGGCTAGGCCGGTCGGGCTCCCGACGAGACGGGTGGGGCGGTACTTGAAGTCCGTCCCACCTTCACACGGGGCGGGTGCGCTCGCCCCCGACGACGCTCAGGCCGCAGGCAAAAAACACCGGGCGGTAAATTAATGAGCCTGAGTGGCGAAACTTGATACGGAGAGCTTCGGCTCTCCGTTTTTTCTTTGGTCAACTCTGGTTCGGCAGGATGCCTGCGGCGTCGCACGGTGCAGCCATCCCGGGCCGTGCTGCTGGCGCTGTG
>JBCBZW010000269.1 GCA_039815145.1 Pseudomonadota bacterium | reverse complement strand
CGGATCTGTGCGTCGAGGGCCGCCGGCGGCGGGGCCGGCGGTTGCGCGTGATAGCGCGCCAGCAGGGCGCGCTCTGCCTCGTCGCGCTCGTCTGCCTTACTGTCCATGGGGCGCCATGCCTCCTTTGAGTTTGCGCACCGCGTAGCGAATGCGGCTGCGCACGGTCTCCACACCCACCCCCGTCACCTCGGCGATCTGCTCGTTGCTCAAGCCCGCGTCCTCTCGCAGCACGAAGGCTTCTCGTTGTTCCATGGGCAGCTGCGCCAGCAACGCGAAGAACTGATCGACCAATTCCGCGCGTTCGCTCTCAGCTTGAGGGTCACCGCGTCCCACGAGCTCGTCTGGATCGACGGCGGCATCGGCCGGCCGGCGCCCCTGGCGCCGCCACAGGTCGGTCAACACGTTGTGGGCGATGGTGAACAGGTAGCTGCGGAAGCTGCTGGTGGGTCGGTAGCGCTCCCGCGCGCGGACGACACGCAACCAGGTGTCCTGGTGCGCTTCCTGCGCATCTTCGACGCGCAGCTGGCGAGCGAAGAACCGGTACACGGGTCCCCGATAGCGCTCGTAGAGGGTGTCGAAGGCAGGCGCCTCGCCTGCCCCGAACGCCACCATCAGCGCCTCGTCCTCCCCGGCCTCGGGACTCGCCACCGCGAGCCGTGCCGGGGCCGCCGCCGTGGCGGCTGCACCTGCCATCGCCCTATCGTCCATGCAACTGCGCCGACCTCATCGCCGTGACGTTTGCTGCACCGAGGATAGCGCGTCTGCGCTGGCGACGAGGGTCAGGAACTCCCCTCGATACCCGAAGGGATCGGCACCGCGGGCTTCGCGGGCGAGGGCCAACACATCGGCCAGCTGCATCTCCCCCGTGTAGCGGGCACCACTCAACAGTTGGGCGTAGGCAGCCGTCGCTGCGCTGAAGCGGAAGTCCTCGCTGGTGTCCGCGAGACGCTCGCGCAGGGCCGCATGTGGAAGCGGGCGCTCGATCAGCTCGCTCCGCTTCTGCCCGGGTCGCTTGTAGCGAAGGCGCAGGTGGGCGATCTCGTCGGTGACGGGACGCCCCAGGAAGCGACCCCGGCCGTCAGGGATGGCGTAGCGCAGGGGATCGACCTGTGCCCCGTCCTCGCCCACCAAGGCAAGCTCGTAGAGGGCGGTGACCGTGTGCCCGGCACCGATGTCGCCCGCATCCACCCGATCGTTGTTGAAGTCCTCGCGGGCCAGCTGACGGGTTTCATAGCCGATCAGGCGATACTCAGCCACCACTGCGGGATTGAACTCCACCTGGATCTTCACGTCCTGGGCGATGATCTCCAGGGTGGCGGCCAGCTCGTCCACGAGCACCTTGCGGGCCTCGTTCAGGGTATCCACGTAGGCCGCGTTACCGTTGCCCTTCTGGGCGAGGCGCTGCATCAGGCCGTCCTGGTAGTTGCCCTGGCCGAAGCCCAGCACCGTCAGCGCTACGCCCGCCTCGCGCTTGCGTTCGATCAGCTGCTCCAGGGCATCGTGGCTGACCGTGCCCACGTTGAAGTCCCCGTCCGTGGCGAGGATGACGCGGTTCACGCCCTCTTCCACGAGGTGCTGCTCCGCCAGGGCGTAGGCGAGTTCGATGCCCTGTCCGCCGTTGGTGGAACCGCCCGCCTGCAGCTGATCCAGCGCCCGCAGGATGGTCGCCCGCTGATCACCCGGGGTGGGCTCGAGCACGACGCCCGCGGCGCCGGCGTACACCACCATCGATACGTGATCCTGGGGGCGCAACTGTCCGACCAGGAGCCGCAGGGAGGCCTTCAGCAGATCGAGCTTGTCAGGTGAGCGCATGGAACCCGACACGTCCACCAGGAACACCAGGTTCGCCGGCGGCAGGTCAGCCGCGTTGCGGACCGCGCCCTGGATACCGATGTGCAGCAGGCGGCGCTGCGGATGCCAGGGACTCGGACCGATCTCCGTGTACACCGCGAAGGGCTCGTCCGCCTCAGGCATCGGATAGGCGTAGTCGAAGTAGTTGATGATCTCCTCCGCCCGCACCGACTCGTGGCGTGGCAGTCGACCCTGGTTCAGCTGGCGGCGCACGTTGGCGTAGCTCGCCGTGTCCACGTCGATGGAGAAGGTGGAGACGGGGTCCTCTGCGGGGCGACGCACGGGGTTGTCTTCGGCGTCGGGGTAACCCTCGCGATCTACCCCTGGGTGCTGCGTGGGACGGATCTGATCCGCGGGCACCGCGGCCAGGTACGCACCCAACGACGCGGTCGATCCCGAGGACGCGTGGTCAGCGACGGATCGCGCCGCGCGCACGCGCAACTCGCTCTCTCGCTTGAGGGATCCGTCTGCTACGCCGACGACGGGCGCCACGTCGCTCTCCTCGAGCACCGGCGGCAAGCGCATCGGTTCACTGACGGCAGCCTTGCCGGCGGCGGGAGTCGTTACCGCCACATCGTCCCCTGCCGGGGGCTGGGCCTGCTTCCAGACGACGGCCCCGGCCAAGACCAGCAATAAGGCCATCATCACATGGGTGATCTTCATCATCGGCTCCTCGGATGGTTCTGGGCGGGTGAACGTCGTCGGCACCGAAGTGGGTTAATGCAAGAAAAAAAAGGCTATATCCGGGTCTCGCAACTCACCGAGAGGCTCTTGACCCAGCGTAGGCAGAAGTTTGAACCGGTTTCATATTGCGCGGAACTTCGCCGGGATCTGCGCAGGGATGTCGAGATCCCCGACGG
>JBCBZW010000268.1 GCA_039815145.1 Pseudomonadota bacterium | reverse complement strand
GCCGCCGTCGATGTCGCCGATGCTGAAGCCCTCGGTGGTCTCCCAGGAGCCGATCGCCGTGAGCGTGATGTCGTTGGCGAAGGTGTTCTCCAGGCGCAGGAGGCCGCCGTAGCTCTCGTAGCGCTGGATGTTGTTGTCGCCTTCGTCGAAGAACACCGTGTCGCGATCGAAGTTCTCGTTCAGCTCGTTGGAGCCGGTGGTGAAGATGTTCGCGCGGAAGACGGCGGCGGTGCCGTCGAGCTCGCGGCCGTGGCCCGAGATGAGGGCGGAGAAGCCATCGTTCTCGTACAGCAGCTGGGCGCGGAAGGCGACTTCGCTGAAGCCGCCGAGGGCGTCCTCTTCACCGGTGAAGTCGTTGTCGATCCAGTCCGAGCGGGTTTGGGAGAGCACGGACACGCGGCCGGACCAGTTCTCCGAGAAGCCGCCGCCGATGGCGCCCTGCACGTTGAAGGTGCCGAGGCCGCCGCCGGTGATGGAGCCGTAGGCATCGAACTCCTGGCTCGGCTTCACCGTGTCGAACTTCACCGTACCGGCCGGCGTGTTGCGCCCGAACAGGGTGCCCTGGGGCCCGCGCAGCACTTCCACGCGCTCGATGTCGAAGAGCGGGAAGCTCTTCAGGACGACGTTCTCCATGGGGACCTCGTCGACCAACACCTGCACGGGCTGGGAGGCGGCGAGATCGAAGTCCGTGTTGCCAAGGCCGCGGATGTAGAAGCGCGGGGCGACGCGGCCGTTCGATGACTCGGCGTTGAGGCTCGGGATGCGCGCGGAGAGTGCGCGAATGTCCTCACCGGCTTCGAAGAAATCCGCAGCGTCTTCGCCGGAGAGCGTGACCAGGGAGAACGGCACATCGCTCTGCGCCTGTTCGCGCCGCTGGGCGGTGACGGTGACTTCTTCCAGTTCGGCAAAGGCCGGTGGCGTAAGGGTAACGGCGACGAGGGCAGCGCCCACGACGGGCGTGCGGTAGGCAGAGCGGGACATCGGGTGTGGAACTCTCCGAGTTGAACGACTCAACGAATTCGGCCGCGCCCGGGGCGGCAGCCGCGCCTATTCATCATTGACACCCACATGCTTGTCAATGAATCCGATTGCAAGGGTTTCTTGCGTTCTGACGCAGGACACTAACTACAGGAAAACGTACTTGAGTGCGAACACGCCGGCGACCAGGTATACAGCGGCCGGACACTGCGCGCCTTTTCCGCTCAGCAACTTGATGGCGGCGTAACAGATGAAGCCAAGGCCGATGCCCTCGGCGATAGAAAACGTCAATGGCATCGCGAGGGCGCCGACCATGGCGGGGGCCACCTCGGTCAGGTCTTCCCAATCGAGGTCGGCCAGGGAGCGCGCCATCAGCGAGGCGACGAAGAGCAGGGCGGACGCCGTGGCGTACGCCGGGATGCTCTGCGCCAGGGGCGAGAAGAAGAGGCAGGCGAGGAACAGCAGGCCACAGACGACGGCCGTGAGTCCCGTACGGCCCCCCGCTTCCACGCCGGCGGCGCTCTCGATGTAGCTGGTGGTCGACGAGGTGCCGAGCAGGGCGCCCACCGCCGTGGAGCTGGAGTCCGCGAAGAGCGCACCGCGAAGGCGAGGGAGGTTGCCCTCCTTGTCCACCAGGCCCGCGCGCGTCGCCACGCCCACCAGCGTGCCCGCCGTATCGAACACGTCCACCAGCAGCATGGTCAACACGGTGGTCAGCATGCCCACCTGCAGGGCGCTCGCGATATCCACCTGCAACAGCACGGGCGCGGGCGAGGGCGGCATGGAGACCAGGCCCTGAAATTCGGCCACGCCCGTGAGCCAACCCACCGCGGCGACGGCGAGTATCCCGATCACCACCGCCCCGGCGATCCGTCGCGCGGCGAGCGCGGTGATCAGCACGAACCCGACCAGGGCCAGGGCAGGGCCGGGCGAGAGGAGGTCCCCGAGGCCGACCAGGGTGGCCTCGTTGTCGATCACCACGCCGGCGTTGCTCAACGCGATGAACCCGAGGAACAAGCCGATACCCGCGGTCATGCTCTGCTTGAGGCTGCGCGGGATCGAGTTGATCAACCACTCGCGCACGGGGAGCAGGCTCAGGATCACGAACAGCACGCCGGAGACGAAGACGGCGCCGAGGGCGGTCTGCCAGCTGTGGCCCTGGGTGAGCACCACCGTGTAGGCGAAGAATGCGTTCTGGCCCATGCCGGGCGCCAGCGCGATGGGGTAGTTGGCGACCAGGCCCATGACCAGGGTGCCGTAGGCCGCGGCCAGGCAGGTGGCGACGAACACGCCGCCGAAGTCCATGCCGGCGTCGGACAGGATCGCCGGGTTCACCACGCTGATGTAGACCATGGTGAGGAAGGTGGAGAGGCCGGCGATGGCTTCCGTGCGCACGGTGGTGCCGGCGGCGTCGAGCTTGAAGCGGCGGGTGATCGCCTCCATGGCGTCTCCGTGATCTAGGGCGTGGCCTGTGTTGGCGGTGCGGTGGCGGCGGTCAGAACATGCTTGCGAAGCCTAAGGCATTGCGCCGGGTGGCGCGATGCGAGGGGTGGGCGGGGGTGCCCGATCGGAGCTATCACGCCTTCTAGCCGAGGGTTCGGCGCCTTCTACTCCATGCTGGCAGACTTCAGCCAGAAGGCCTCGTCGAAGCCTGGAATCTCCAGGTTGCAGATGAACTGCCGTGTGGCCGCTTCCCAGGAGAAGTTCTCGGACCACTCGCGGCACGCCGCGCGGTCACGCCGCTCGAGGGCGGTGGTGCACGCCTCCTTGAGATCCTCGTCCATGGCGCCAGCGCCCTCTGGCGCGCCATCGAGGATTTCCAGG
>JBCBZW010000267.1 GCA_039815145.1 Pseudomonadota bacterium | reverse complement strand
TATTCGCTTAGTTGCAGTGCAAGATGACAGCGTAAGTCTTTTTTGGTCACCATGCGTTCGGGGTGGCGGACTCGTCGGCCCGTGTAATCACTTTTGAGGGTCGGGAGTGCCGTCGTGTGGGCGGCCTCGCAACCGGCAGGGATGGGGGAAGAAATGACCAGGAACACATGCGTGATAGGCGCGCTGATGGTGGCGGCGGCAAGCACCCTGTCACCAGCGCTCGCCCAGACGAGCAGCTCGGAGACGTCGATCGAGGAGGTCATCGTCACCGTCGAGCGGCGCGAGCAGACCCTGCAGGAGTACGCGGGCACGGCCCAGGCGTTTTCCGGCGAAGATCTGTTGCGCGATGGTGTAGGCAACGAGCTGCAGAACCTGGCTAACGTGGTGCCGGGGCTGAGCATCGCCAACCAGGAAGGCAACATCGAGATCTACATCCGTGGCGTCGGCTCGGCCAACAACACGGAACTCGGTGACCCGGCCGTCGCGCCGCACATCAACGGCGTGTACGTGCCGCGCCCACGCGGTCTCGGCGTGCAGTTCTACGACGTGCAACGCGTAGAGGTGAACAAAGGTCCGCAGGGCACCCTGCGCGGGCGCAACTCCACCGGCGGCACGATCAACATCATCACCAACAAGGCGCAGCTCGGCGAGACGTCCGCCAACTTCCGGGCGGAGGTCGGTACCTTCGATCAGCGCGCCCTGGTGGGCGTGGTCAACGCGGCGCTCGGCGAGCGGGCGGCGGTGCGCTTCGCCGCGTTCTCCGAAGAGCGCGAATCGAACTACGACAACGTCGGTCTCGCCACGGAGCTGGATCCCGCGGGCATCGAGGACGAGTTCGCGGGCCGCTTCAGCTTGCACGTCGAGCCGATCCCGAACCTCTCCCTCGATCTGATCGCCGACTTCACCACCGAAGGCGGCACGGGCTATCCCGGCACGAACGTCTTCCAGGCGAATCTGGCGGGGTTCAGCGTCGAGGACATCAACCCACGCGAGATCGTCAATCGCGCGGTGCAGGGCGAATTGGATAGCGAGCAGTTCGGCATCACGGCCCTGCTGAACTACTCCTTCGCTTGGGGCTCCCTCGAGTACACGGGCAGCTACCGCGAGCTGGACTTCTTTCAGACCAACGCGGCGGGCAACATCCCGCTGTACCCGGGCCGAGACATCTCCGAGGAAGGCTTCGACTACGAGAACTTCTCCAACGTCTACTGGCAGCAAACCTCCGATGCGATCGTGCAGGAGATCCGCCTCGCCTCAGCGCCGGACAGCCGTCTTCGCTGGAGCCTCGGCGGGTTCTACCTGGATGAGGATCAGACCGTCGGCTTCCTCTCGGCCAACGACAACGGCCTGTTCTTCTCCGGCGTCGAGTTCACCATGCCCGACGTCGACGTGAGCTCCGTGGCGGGCTACTTCGACGCCACCTTCGATGTCACCGACGCCTTCCGCGTCAAGGGCGGTCTTCGCTACACGGTGGAAGACAAGCGGCGCGTCGGCATCGGCGGCAACTGGACCCTCGGTCTGGGCTCCCTCGACTTCAACTGCTGCTTCACCACCCGCCTCGGCACCCCGGGCTTCCAGCCCACGTTCCAGAACCGTCCCACCTTCGATGCACCCACGGATAACGCGAGCGCCGCGCAGTTCCTGGTGGACGGTGCCACCTTCGGCGTGGACGACACCCTGGTGCAGCAGCTCGCGGGCGTCGCTGACGGCAGCTCGCCCAACGGCACCTGCATCGACACGCCGGACACCAACCGCGACGGTTCCCAGACCTGCCCCGACAACGGCCAGCACAGCTTCTTCGTGGTCGGCGCGCCGGTGCAGCAGATCGGCTCCTACGAGGATGAGTTCCTCGACTTCCGCTTAGGTATGGAATTCGATATCGGCGAGGACAACCTGCTCTACGCCATCGTGTCCACGGCGCACAAGTCGGGCGGCTTCAACGATAACCTCGGCGAGATCGCACCGGAGTTCGATCCCGAGAAGCTCACGGCCTACGAGATCGGCTCCAAGAACGCCTTCTTCGTGGGCGATCGTCGAGTGATCTTCAACGCCAGCGCCTTCTACTACGACTACGAGGACCAGGTGTTCCAGTCGCTGATCCAGTTCGGCGGCACGGGCGATGACGGTGGCCTCTCGCTGCTCAACGAAAACGTGGCCGATACGCGCATCTTCGGCGCGGAGCTGTTCACCTCCGTGCCCCTCGGCGGCGGCTTCACCGTGGACGCCACGGCCCTACTGCTGGATGCGGAAGCGGAAGACGGCGAACTGGCCGACGTGCGCGGCCAGGACTTCGGGCAGTCCCCGTCGGCAGTCAACATCGACCTTGCCGGCAACACGCTGCCTAACGTTTCCGATGTCACCTTGATCGGTCGCCTGCAACACGTGTTCGATGCCTTCGGCGGCCAGATGGCGTGGCAGGTGCTCGCCAACTATCGCTCCGACTACTTCCTCACGATCTTCAACGAGGACGACATCGTGCGGCCCGAGGGCTCGAATATCTGCGAGGGCAGTAATGACGCGGTGGCGTGCGGTTTCGAGTCACGGCAGGAGGGCTTCGTCACCCTCAACGCGGGCATCAACTACCGCTCGCGCAACGACCGCTGGGTCGTGGAGCTGTACGGCTCGAACCTGTTGGATGTAGACGCTTCCGTGAAGGCACTCGTGGGTAACGGCAACAACCTGCGCTTCCTGAACAACCCGCGTCAACTCGGTCTGCGGTTTACCCTTAACCTCTAGGGGAGCTCTCAGAGGTTCCCTCGTCCCCCCAAAACGAACGGGTTGATGGGTTTCGGCGCGGCGGCGCACACCCCCGCGCCCACCCGTGTGTTTGTAGCTGTGTACTCGCCCTACACAAGCGACTCTACTTTCTTTCTTAGCAGC
>JBCBZW010000266.1 GCA_039815145.1 Pseudomonadota bacterium | reverse complement strand
GGCGAAGCGACCCATCTCGTCGGGGAAGCCGGGGGAGAAAAAGAGCACGTTCATGTCGTTACGCCGTAGGGATCGAATGAGCGGACGCTAGCAGATCTGGCTTCGGTCGGCGACGAGGAATTCCGGTTCGCTCAGGCGAGGTGCCGGACGCGAGGGCGGTGCCCCAGAACTAACGGTGGTCCTAAGCGTCGTAGGGGACGGTATAGTCTGGGCAGATCGACGCGGTGAGTACCCGGCAGGCGCCTCCACCGCGCACACCATTTACTTCGCGAAACTCACGTCAGTGCAGCCACCACGATGGCTCGCAAGCAGGTGATTCCATGGCAACACGAGCATCCACCCTCGCCCGCGTCCTGGTAGCACTCCTCGTCGTGAGCCCACTCGGCGTCTCGCCGCTGCACGCGCAAGCGCTGCTAGCAGACGACGACTCGCAGGTCGATCCGCCCGCGTGCAACGACCACGAGGATCCTCGTCAAGCCGTCGCCTCGGGCACCTTTCCACGCCCCTGCAGCACGTACTACTACCCCTACCCCGAAGGCCCACGTTTCTCCTCGCTTTACTTCTGGGGCGATACCGGTTGGTACTCCGTGGGTTCGGGTTTGTCGGATCTCTTCCCCTTGGTGCCCGGGCAGTCCCGCTACCCGTACCCGGCCATCCCGCCGGGCTTCCGGATCGTGCCGAGGAGCGCGTCCACCCGCACCTTCGCGGCGCGCCCGCTCCCGAGCAGTCGCGCGCAGCCATCTGGCAGCGGCGCGCAAGCCCCGTGGGCAGCTGCCGCACGGCGGCCAACGAACCCGCAGCAATGGCGCTTCGATGAGGCTGGCCCATCCGCCGCCAACGCCCGCGCCCTCACCGTGTCCCGCGCCGGCGCCAGCTCGCAAAGCCTCGCGGCCGCCGTTGCCGCCCGGGCCTCCGGAAGCCGCCAGCGCGTGTACCGCACCAGCGCCGCCCGGGCCTCCAACCCCCGCTATCGCCAACGGCACTAACGCGCGCCGGCCCGCGGTCGGCTGAGAGCTCACCACCGCGGTAGACTGCGGCCATCCGCAGCAGCCAAGGGACGAGCCGTGAGCCAGGCACCGCCGCCAGAGGGGCACCTCGCCTACGACCAGGTGTGCGCGCAGTTTCGATGGGAACGACCGGCGCACTACAACTTCGTCGGCGACACGATCGCGCACTGGGCCAGCACGCAACCCGACGCCGTCGCCCTGCACTGGGTGGACGGAGACGGTAACGCGGTGATCCGCACCTTCGCCGAACTGCGCGACGACGCCGCCCGCGCCGCGAGCGTGCTCGCCACCCTCGGCCTCACCCGCGGCGACGCCGTGCTCCTCATCCTCTCGCGCGAGCAGCGCTGGTGGGAGTTGATGCTCGGCTGCCTGCAGCTCGGTGTGGTGGTCTCCCCCGGCACGATCCAACTCAAGGCGAAGGACATCGCCTACCGCTTGCAGGCGGCCAAGGCGCGTGCGGTGATCACCAACGCCGCCGTCGCGCCCGAGGTGGATGCGGCCCTCGAACAGGTCGCCTGGCAGGGTGCCCGCGTGAGCCTGTCGGCCGAACTCGCCGCAGGCTGGCAGGCCTACGAAGCGCTACGCGCCGAGGCGACGCCCGCCCCCAGCGCGGCCGACACCCCAGCCGATGCCCCGGCCCTGTGCTACTTCACCTCTGGCACCACCGGTCAACCTAAGCTCACCGTTCACCGTCACGACTACCCCCTCGGCCATCAGGCGACGGGGCAACACTGGCTGCAAGCCACGCCCGGATCGCTGATCTGGAACCTCTCGGACACAGGCTGGGCCAAGGCGGCCTGGAGCAGCCTCTTCGCCCCCTGGCTGGCCGGCGCCGGCGTGTTCGCCCTGCACGCCGACGCCTTCGACGGCGAGCAAATCCTGGCTACCCTCGCCGAGCGCCCCATCACCACGCTCTGCGCCCCGCCCACGATCTACCGCCTCTTCGTGCGCTCCGGCCAGCTCGCCGCGGATGACTTCCATTCTCTGCGCCACTGCGTGAGCGCGGGCGAGCCCCTCAACGCCGAGGTGATCGCCCTGTGGAAACAGCAGACGGGCCTCGACATCTACGAAGGCTACGGCCAGACGGAGACGATCCTCCTGTGCGCCAACTTCCCCGGCGTGCCCATCCGCCAGGGGTCCATGGGCGTGGCCGCCCCCGGCGTCGACCTCCAGGTGATCGACGAGGCCGGCGCGATCCTCCCGTCAGGCACGGAAGGCGACATCGCCGTCAACCTGCACCCCGATGCCAAACCTCAAGGGATGTTCCTCGGCTATCAGGACGATGAGGCGCGCACGGCGAGCACCCGGCGCGGCGCTTGGTACCTCACCGGCGACCGCGCCGTGCGCGACGACGACGGCTACTTCTGGTTCGTGGGCCGCGCCGACGACGTCATCCTCTCCTCGGGCTACCGTATCGGCCCCTTCGAGGTGGAGAGCGTGCTCTTCGAGCACCCGGCGGTGGCCGAGTCAGCCGTGGTGGCGAGCCCCGACCCCACGCGCGGCGAGGTGGTAAAGGCCTTCGTGGTGCTGGCGCCTGGGCACGAAGCGAGCGACGCGTTGGTGCAGACGCTTCAGAAACACGTGAAGAGCGCCACGGCGCCTTACAAGTACCCGCGCAAGATCGAATTCGTCAGCGAGCTGCCGAAGACGATCAGCGGCAAGATCAAGCGCAAGGAGCTCAAGGCCAAGGAGTGGGCGGACACTGGCTAAGGCCTATGTCAGTCAACCTCGCTCATGGCGTACTGCCCGTGTCGCAGGTCTCGGCGTTCGACCGAGGGTCGTAAGGCAGGTCGCTTACCACGTTGAAGACGCACACCGTGTAGGTGAAAGGCGGCAGCGCGGCACGCAGGCTGCTCAGCACCACTGTGCCGTTGGCGTCCGTCGTGCCGCGCAAGGTCTGCACGATGCCGCCGAAGGCGCGCACCGTAACGGTGGCGTTCGGGATCGGCGTGCCGCTCGTGTCCTGCACGGTCACGATCACCTCG
>JBCBZW010000265.1 GCA_039815145.1 Pseudomonadota bacterium | reverse complement strand
GGGTTGCCTTCAGTTGCTGCTGCTGGTGGTGGTCATGATCCTGCCGGGTTCCCTTACCCCTACCACTTTCCGTCATCCTTTCCCAGGTTCTCGAGGCACCGCCACTGGCACCACCGGCACGCCCGACAATCTGCGGGCTCGGCGTCGAATGCGTCGCGTCCGACATCATCGCAGGTCTTCGTCAACCAGCTCCCCAACTGACTATCGGGACCCTCACCCACGAGAACCAGATCGAAGCCCTCCAGATTCTGGCCGACGCCTCCATTCCTCTCGTCCATATCGACATCATGGACGAAACCGTCTGGCCCAAGACGACAGTCGGGCCCGACTTCACGAGCCAGCTCCAAACTGGCTTGCTCAAAGATGTCCACCTCCTGATCGATCAGCCTGACGCCCAGATTCCCGCCTTTGCAGAAGCGGGTGCAGCGGTCATCTCCTTCTGCGTCGAATACACCCCCGACATCGGCAACACCCTTTCTCTCATCGAAAACGGCGGGGAGCATATCCTCCGGGGAGTGTCCCTCAATCCCTCCACGCCCGTCGAGACCATCGAGCCTTATCTCGCCCAAATCGACCTCGTCATTCTCCTCGCGATCGGGAGCCACGAGGCGGTGGCCGATGGCTGGAACGTCCCGGAACCGGAGCGGGCACCTGACACCCACGTGCGCCGCGAAGTGCCGCGTTCGCTCATCACCTTCAATCGCTCGCCGGACCTGCCCTTCGACCGCACCATCAACCCCTACCGGGGCTGTGAGCACGGCTGCGTGTACTGCTTCGCACGCCCCACGCACGCTTATCTGGACCTGTCGCCCGGCCTGGATTTCGAAACACGGCTGGTCTGGAAGGCGGATGCGGATCAGGTGCTTCTGCGACAGCTGGCGAGTCCCTCGTATCGCTGCGCGCCGATTGCCCTGGGGGCGAGTACCGATCCCTACCAGCCCATCGAGCGTCGCTACGGCGTCACCCGCCGAATTCTCGAAACGCTGCTCGCCTGCCGACACCCCGTCTCGATCGTCACCAAGGGCGCACTCATCGAGCGCGATCTCGATCTGCTGGCCGAGTTGGCTGCCCAGCGACTGGTCAGCGTAGCGGTCAGCGTCACCACCCTGGCCCCCGAGCTCAAGCGCCAGCTCGAGCCCCGGGCGAGCAGTGGGGCGAGGCGGCTGCAGATGATCGAGCGACTGGTCGCGGCGGGGGTGCCGGTGAGCGTGCTCGCGGCGCCTATCATGCCCTTCGTGAACGATGCGGAGCTCGAGGACATCGTGAGCGCGGCAGCGAAGGCCGGTGCTACGGGGGCGAGCTACGTGATTCTCCGACTCCCCCACGAGCTGACCGAGCTGTTCGAGGACTGGCTCGCCCAGCACTACCCCGATCGCAAGGAACGCGTGCTGAACGCCGTGCGGGCCATGCGCGGTGGCCGCCTGTACGACTCGAGGTGGGGCCAGCGCCAATCGGGCCAGGGCGCCCTGGCCCAGTTGATCGCGCGCCGCTTCGAACTCGCCCGCGCACGCCATGGCCTCAACGATGCGGCCAAGCGCACGCGCCTGGACACCTCTGCCTTTGCCGTGCCGCCTTCCCTACTTGCAAGCCTTGCTCGCTCATCGCACAGTGAGCCGCAACTCGCACTGTTCTGAGCCTTCCATGGGTCCGTATGCCTAGAGCCGAGGCGCGCGCTGCCTGCTGCCTAACGTTGTTGCTGATGCTTTTCGCCGTGTTGCCCACGGTGGGGGTCGCACAGGAGCATACGCCCCCGCCGCTAGTGTTCGATGTGTTGGCACCGACGGAGCAGGAATGGCTGCGGGTGCTCGAGGCGGTCGAGACGGGCGATAGCGCGCAGGCGATCGAGCTATCGGCAGCACTAGCTCAGAAGGTCAGCGGCTTTGCCCTGCTGGACAAGTTGCGCCAGGAACTGCTCGCGGCGCAGGGCGAGGCCGCGATGGCGCAGCTGCAGGCGCGGTGGTTGACCGCGGCGGCGTCCGTGCCCACGGCGCCGCAAGGTGCCGCGCCGGACGAGGCCTCTCGACTGGCGCACGAGGCAGCCCAACGCTGGGCCCATCGTGACTACCAGGTGCCGACGACGCTGCCCTTCGTGCTCGCCCTCGATCGTGGCGTCCGCCACCTGATCGTGGTGGAGACGTCGACCTCGCGCCTGTTCCTCTTCCGCAATCGCCCTGAGGGGCTGCGTCTGGAGCGCGACCTGTACGTCTCGATCGGGCGTCGCGGGCCGGGCAAGGAGGTGGAGGGCGATGAGCGCACGCCCCTCGGCGTCTACTTCACCTTGAGCCGCATGGACGAGGAAGGTCTGGCCGAGCGCTACGGCGCGCATGCGTTTCCCCTCGACTATCCAAACGCCTGGGATCGGCGAGAGTCACGTACCGGGCGTGGCATCTGGATCCACGGCGTACCCCCGCAAACCTACTCACGCCCGCCCCTCGACAGCGATGGGTGCGTCGCCCTGACCAACCCTGACATCCAGTGGCTGGCGAAACGCCTGGCACCGCGCCGAACGCCGGTGGTGATCGTGGAGCGGGTGCCTTGGAATGCGGCGTCGCCCTCGACGGCGGAGGTGGCGCGCTTGAGTGGGCGTATTGAGCGCTGGCTAGCGGCCCGGGCGCAGGGTGAGGACGGCGCCTCTGCGCTGGAGGAACTCTACGACCCGGAGGCGCTTGCGGTGCCCGTCGCCGGAGCGGGTCTCGAGCGGGAGGACGAGGCACCTGAGGTGCGACGGCTGGCCCTGATCCAGGACCCGACAACGCAAGGCCTCGTGGTAGCGAGCTTTGGTGACGGGTGGGGCGGCTGGTATCGCCAGTACTGGCGTCAGGACGACGCGGGGAGCTGGCGTATCGCGGCGGAGCGCCTGAGGCCGCCCCGCCGCCGATAGGGGCTAACGCGTGGCGTTAGCCCTGGCCGTCGCTGCTGGCCGGCGCGCTGACGCTGGCCGACGCATCTTCGGTCTCACTCGCGCCTTCGATGGCCACGAGGTAGTCGATCACGCGCAGCAGGTTCGGGTAGCTGCCCGCCATGGTGGCGTCCGTGC
>JBCBZW010000264.1 GCA_039815145.1 Pseudomonadota bacterium | reverse complement strand
GCGGAGCGTTGGGCGCCCTCGGTCACGATGCCGATTCCGAATTGCTCATGGGTGTGGCGATCGAAGCGCCGCGCGCTGCGCGCACGGACCGTTTCGAGGCCAAGCTCGGGAAGGCGACGAACGCGGAACTCGTGCACGGGGCTCATTAGCGTCACGTTACCACCGTTCGTTAGCCGGCGGTCGCCTGCCCGCATCCGTGCCGAGGGGATCGCGCTTTGCCCTGGAGAGCGTCAGGGCTATGCTCCAGGAAACCGCATTGATTCGGAGAGTGACTGCCCCATGCCCCTTGGGACACGGCGATCTGTGAGCCCTCTGCTCGCCGCGCGGTGTGCGCTTGCCCTGGGCGGTGTCTTCTGCTTGGCGAGCGTGCACGCTGAGGTGACCGACCGCTTCGTCCTGCGTACGGCCGATGGGCAGCCGTTGGGCTATCGAGAGCACTCGGTCGAGGAGATCGAGGGCAGCCGTCGCACGATCCGGCGCCAGGTGATCACCGTGCGCAGCGAAGGTCGCCCCACCCAGACTCTCGAAGAGAAGCGCATCGACACGTCGCTCGCGGACGGCACGGTGGTGCAAATCGAGCGACAGACCCGCGTTGGGGCCGTACGGCAGACGATCCGCGCGGAGGTCGGCCCTGAGCAGATCCGCCTCTCGCGCCAGGGTGCGGGGCAGGTGCAGTCGGCGGTGCTGGCGCGACCCGCCGATCTTCGCTTCGACAACGGAGCCGCGCTGCTGGCGCGCTGGGACCCGAAGGCGCAGGACGAAGTGCGATTCAGCGCGTTGGATCTGTCGGCCCCAGCGATCGAGACTGTCAGCTATACGATGGGCGGCGTCGAGGCGGACGGGGGGCGCCGCGTGCGCCGTCTCACCTATCGAGGCGACGCACTGCGCAGCATCAGTTTCTTCCGCATCGACGACGCAGGCCAGTTGCTCGGCACGGAGCAGCCGATGATCGGCAGCGGCCTGCGCCTGGACCCTGCGAAGGAGGGCGAACGCTTCGCCGGGCAGGTGCCCCAGCTCATCGACACGGTGCGCTACCGGTCCCCCTACCGCATTCCCAAGCGCGCGTTGGACAAGCACCTGCGCTTCAACTTCGAACGCAAGGTGCCCTCCGTCGACCTCGTACCGCCTGACACGGGCGAGCAACGCGTGAGCTTTCCAGACGGCACGGTGCAGCTCGACGTCTGCGCGACCTGCGGTGCCGGCCTGCCCACCAGCGACGGTTACCTGCAGCAGGCCCTTGCGCCCACCTTCTGGCTGGAAACCGACTACGTGCCCCTGCGCCGGGCAGCGCTGAAGGCGGCTCGCCGCTACTCGAACGATGCGGCGGTGATGCGCGCGTTGGTCAATGTCACCATCGGGCGCTTGGAGACCCTGGACTTCGCGGGCCATCTCTCCGCGGCCGAGGTGTGGCGCTATCGCCGAGGGGATTGCACGGAATCGGCCGCGCTGCTCGCCGCCCTGGGCCGCGCCGCCGGCATCCCGACCAAGGTGCTCAGTGGACTGGTGTACTCGCGGGCCCTCTACCACGGGCGTAGCCACACCTTCATGCCCCACACCTGGGTGGCGGCCTACGTCGATGGGCGATGGCGCAGCTACGATGCTGCCCTGGACGGATTCGATTCCACCCACCTGGCGTTCTCGGTGGGTGATGGTGACCCGCGGTCGATCCACGCGGGGCACCAGGTGGCGGCCCTGCTCGAGACCTCGGCGATGACCGAGGTGCGCCAGCGACCGACGGACTAGCGCGTCCGCTTGGTGTGCTTGTCGCCGGCCTCGCTCGCGAGCCCACCACTTGCGGAGTCTTCGAAAGTGACGGGCAGCTCGGGGATCTCGAGATCCTCCGCTGTGTCGACGTACTCCACCGCGTGGTCCGGCGAGGTGTTGATGCCGCCGGCGGAGATGACGACGATGTCTTCCCAATCGTCGCAGTCGATGACGTCCTCCGCCTGCACCAACGCTCCAAGGGGGTCGGGCGCAGCGGGTCCCGGCGAAAACTCCTGGGCCGCGGCGGGCACGCCGCTGAGGGCGGCGCTCGCCAGCGACGCCACCAGAGCTTCCTTGAGCGGCAAGCTGTAGCGCACGCACGTGGGCCCTTCGCATCCGCTCACGAAGGCGCGACGTTCATCGTCGCTCATGGGCGTGAGGTCGACGACCTGGCGATGGCACAGGCGGCAGACGTCGTTGCTGTCGAGATGCGAGCGCAGGCGCGACTTCAAGGGGCAGGGGCTTTCGATCACTGGAAAGATGGCCATGGCGGAGCTCCTCAGGGCGACTTCGCGGGGGCGTTGGGATCAGCGGCGGGGACCGATTCATTCTCGTAGGTGACGGGCAGTGCGGGAATCGCCAGATCTTGCGCCGTGTCGATGTACTCGACTCGCTTGCCATCCTCGATACCGCCGATGGTCACGATCTCTTCATCGCAGTACTCCACCTCGGCGGCGAACGCCGCCATAGGGGCGATCGGCGACCCCTCGTCAGCGCTCTCCTGGGCGGCGAGGGGTTGGCTGGCGAGCATCGCCCCCGCCACCGACGCTGCGACGACGCGGCTCACGGGAATGGAGTAGGACACGCAGACCGGCGCATCGCAGCCCGCGACGAACGCCTCTCGCTGCGTATCGGACATCGCGTTGAGGTCCACCACCTGACGCTCGCAGTGGCGGCAAACACCAGCCCGGACGTCGGTCTTGGGGTCGACGTTCAGGGGGCACGGTCGCTGCACCTTCGGGAAACGTGCCATCCAGATCTCCTCGGCGGGGTGTGCCGCCTTATGTTCACGGTAGTCTTCGGACCCTCCTAGGAGTCTACCCTCCAGGGGGGCGGTGTGCGCAAGCGGCTAAGGGGGCAAACGCGTGCTATGAGGGTGCGTTCCCACACCGTCGACCGCTCGAGGTCGGTACCATTGGCCAGGCGGGGAGTCATGGAAGGTGAAATCGGATGGAGAAGGCGCGTGCGCCCACGGCGGCGGCTGATCGCCCTTGGTTCATCTATTTCGTGCGCTGCGCCTCCGGCGAGATTTACACGGGGGTGGCCACGGACGTCGCCCGTCGCTTCGCCGAGCACGAGGCCAACGGTGCT
>JBCBZW010000263.1 GCA_039815145.1 Pseudomonadota bacterium | reverse complement strand
CGTGAACGACATCGCCACCAACTCATCGATGGTGCGCATGAACGACGTGGTGAACTCCGAGGACGTCAACATCTACCGCAACCTCGCCGGCGGCGTGACGGCGGCGCAGCTGCTGCACGGCTCGGCCAACCCCGTCGGCGGCCAGTCGGCCCTGGTCAAGATGCGTTGGGGCATGCTGCCGCAGGAGATGCTGATCGACGGGGCGGACGGCTTCATCAAGTTCGCCCTCGGCGAAAACGTGAAGCGCTCGCGCAACCCGGCCTCCATCCGCTACCCGCAGACGCGCATGGGCGTGGAGCAGGTGTTCCGCGACGGCTTCGGCGCCGCCCGCGATTACCAGGAAGCCTGGGCCACGTGGCAAGGCCTGAGCCGTGCGGAGAAGGCGCGCATTCCTGCGCCCCGTCGCGACCTCGTGATGGATGCGATGGCGGAGATCCTTAACAGCGAGCGCTTCATCAGCTGCCACTCCTACGTGCAGTCCGAGATCAACATGCTCATGCACGTGGCCGACGACTTCGACTTCCGCGTCAACACCTTCACCCACATCCTCGAGGGCTACAAGGTAGCGGACAAGATGGCGGCCCACGGCGTGGCCGGCTCCACCTTCTCCGACTGGTGGGCCTACAAGTGGGAGGTGCGCTACGCCATCCCCTACAACGCGGCACTGATGACGCAAGCCGGCGTGCTCACGGCGATCAATTCCGATAGCGCCGAGATGTCTCGACGCCTGAACCAGGAAGCGGCCAAGAGCGTGAAGTACGGCGACATGCCCGAGGTGGAAGCGCTCAAGCTGGTGACCCTGAATCCAGCCAAGATGCTGCACCTGGACGAGCACATGGGCAGCATCCGCGTCGGCAAGGATGCGGATCTGGTGATCTGGACGGCGAATCCACTCTCCATCGACGCCAAGGTGATGCACACGCTGGTGGATGGGGTGGTGCGCTACGACGCCGTGGAGCACGCAGCACGCCACGCGGCCATGGAGAGCGAGCGGGCCCGGCTGATCGAGAAGATGCGCAAGGCGAAGGGCGCCAAGGGCGGCGGCGGGGGAGGCTACCGACCGCAACGCCTGTGGCACTGCGACAGCCTGCATGGCTACGAGTACCTCGGCGACCACGCCGCGCACCACTGATCGGCCAAGGAGCAACGCCATGCGAACCGAACTTCAAAGCTTGACTGCCACCCTCCTGGCCGCCACCGCCCTGACCTTGGCCCCGGCGGCCTCGGCCCTGACGCCGCCCCCCGCAGCGGACCAGGCCGAACCTATCGCCATCACTAACGTCACCGTGCACGTCGGCAACGGCGAGGTGATCGCCGACGCCACCGTCGCCTTCGGGGGCGGACGCATCACGGCGGTCGGCACCGGCGTGGACACGGCGGGCCACCGCGTCATCGACGGCGGCGGCCAACACCTCTACCCGGGCTTCGTCCTGCCGGACTCGCGCTTAGGGCTGGAGGAGGTGAGCTCCATCGAGGACACGAAGGACGGCCAGGAAACCGGCCAGGTGAACCCGAACGTGCGCTCGCTGATCGCCTATAACACCGACTCTGAGATGGGCCCGACCCTGCGCTTCAACGGCGTGCTCGTCGCCCAGGTGGCGCCCACGGGCGGCCTCGTCTCGGGCAGCTCGTCGATCGTGCAGCTCGATGCCTGGAACTGGGAAGACGCCGTGATCAGCGCGGACGACGCGATCTTCGTCAACTGGCCGCCGAAGCGTCAGGGGCGCTTCGACTTCTCCACCTTCACCTTCAAGTTCGAGGAGAACAAGCAGTACGACACGCAGATGCTGGCGATGGAAACGCTCTTCAACGACGCCAGCACCTACACCCAGCGACCGGCCGGCACCCCGAGCAACCTGAAGCTGGCCGCGATGCAAGGCCTCTACAGCGGCGACACCCGCCTGTTCGTGCGCACGGATGTGGCGCGCGATGCTGTACGCGCCGTCGAGTTCGCCAGCCGCCACGGCGTGCAGCACGTGGTCATCGTGGGCGACGAGGGCCTGCTGGCCGCCGCGGATTACCTGGCGGAGCACCAGGTGGGGGTGATCGTGATGGGCACCCATCGCCTGCCCGGGGAAGCGCACCACGACATCCATGCGCCGTACGCCTTCGCCGGGCAGCTGGTGGCCGCCGGCGTGAAGGCCGGGCTCACCGTGGGCGGGCTCTTCAACACACGCAACCTGCCGTTCCATGCCGGCACAGCCGGTGCCCACGGCGGGCTCGATCGTGAACAGACCCTGCGCCTGATCACCTTGTCCAACGCGGAGCTGTTGGGCATCGACGATCGCGTGGGGTCGATCGCCGTGGGCAAGGAGGCGACGCTGTTCGTCTCAAAGGGCGATGCCCTCGACATGCGCACGAACCAATTGAGCCACGCCTTCATCGCCGGCAGGGCGCTCACCCTCGGGGGCACCCAGCAGGAGCTCTACGAGCGCTTCCGGGAGAAGTACTCCTCCACCACCGCAGCGCCCTGATCGCACGGACGCGCTAGCGGCGGGCGGCGTCGCCGTCGCGTTGGAGCAGGATCGGCTCCTGGTAGGCCGCCACCACGCCGTTCAGCAGCGCCGTGCGCTCGTTCGCGGACTGGCTGGGGAAGCGTCCCCGAGACCACGTGAGGTCGGCGTCCCAGTGCACGGTGTTGCCGGCAGCGGCTGGCGCCTCGTTGGCGAGCGTGGCGTCCAGCCAGTCGGTCTGCACCGCGTCGAAATGCGGCAGGCGATCGATCTGCCACTGCTTGGGCAGGGCCAGGCGTAGACGCGTCCGCAGGCGGTGGTGCTGCGCTTCGCAGCACGGATCCACTTTCCAGCCGGTCGGTACGACCACTGGGCGCTCGCGCACCAGGTCCGCGTAGCCGTCCGTGGGCAGGTCGGCCAACTCCGCCAGCAGCACCATCGGTGCCTCCAGGCTGTAGAGGTTCTGGCCGAGGGCCGTGACCGGGTCCGGCACGGACCCCTCCAGGCGGATCGACGCGCCGGCGTGCTGGCGATGATCCGGAGGCGTGTAGCGACTCTGGTCGATCTGAAGGCCCGGGATCACCTGGCGAAAACGTTCGGTAAGACCTTCGCGGAGGCGCTCCGAGATGCGTGTGGGCGAGGCGTTGCTCATGGCAGCG
>JBCBZW010000262.1 GCA_039815145.1 Pseudomonadota bacterium | reverse complement strand
TTCGTAATAGTCGCTTTCCGAGTCAGGGACTTCAGGATCAGCACGATGGGAAACGTGTGTCCACCCCTGATCGTCGGTGAGAATAAAGATGATATTCGGACTGTTTTTTTTCTGTGGCCTCTTCCTTAGGGAATGCCACCGCAGATCGCGATTGGGTTCGCGCACGCATCGCGAGCGCCACCTATGAACGTCCCCCTGAGATCCTGGCCCTGCGCACCAACACGGTAGCTGTCACGCAGGCGGAGACCATCGAGTTCGAGACGGTCGGCGCCAGCGATGGGGTCGTCGCGCAATCCCTGACCCTCAGGCGTACGCCGGTGCTCGCAGGCACGCTGGCCCTGGAGTTGGATGAGGGTGGCGGCTTCGAGCCCTGGGAGGAACGCCCCGATCTGATCGGCTCCGGCCCGGACGACCCGCACTACGTCCTCAACCGTAGCACCGGCACGATCCAGTTCGGGGACGGCGTACACGGTCGCATCCCCGTCGCCAATCCCCGCAACACGAGCAACGTGCGCGCGCGGACCTACCGCGTGGGCGGTGGCGGCAAGGGCAACCTCGGACCGAACACGCTCACCAACTTGCGCCGAGGCGTGACGGGGATAGACGGCGATGCCGTCACCAACCCCTTCCCCACCGGCGCCGGACAGGACGAGGAAACCCTCGATGAGGCGCGCGACCGCGCCGCCCTGGCCCTGCGCAGTCGCGACCGCGCCGTCACGGCGGAGGACTTCGAGTACCTCGCGACCACGGCGGGCAACGTCGCCCGGGCCAAGACCCTGCCGCTCAGCCATCCCGAGTTCCCGGGCATCGACGTGCCAGGCGTGGTCACGGTGATCGTCGTGCCCGACGTGGACACGGCGCAGAACCCAAAACCCACCCCGAGCGAGGCCACCTTGGCCAACGTCTGCGCTTGCCTGAACGCAAGGCGCCTGGTCACCACCGAGCTCTACGTGCGCGCGCCAACCTATCAAGAGGTGGCGATCGACGCGACGCTGGTGGTGTCCGATGAGGCGGATCTGGCCGAGGTGAAGAACACCGCCCTCGCCACGCTGTCGGCGTACTTCGATCCCCTGTCCGGCGGCGAGGACGGCACGCTGGACTCAGCGGGCAGCGGCTGGCCCTTCGGTGGCGACATCTTCTACTCGCTGGTCTTCCGGCGCTTGCTGCTCGCGGGCGTCAAGCGCATCGAGTCGCTCGCGATTCGCCTGGACGGCACCGAGTACCCGCCTTGCTCCGATGTCGCGCTCAGCCCCGGCGCACTCCTGTGCAACGGCCCCCATGCCATCGAGGTGCGCTATGAGCTTGGCTAGCCACGCGCCCTACCTGGCACCGCCGCCGCGGCCGCCGCACGATCCCCTGCGCCTGCCCCTGAGCGCGCGCCAGGGCTGGCGCCTCGTGACCCTGGCAGACGCGGAGGTGCATCCCGCGAGCGGCGCCCTGGCGCTTGCCCCGGTGGCACCGCCCGGCCCCAGCCTGACGGATAGCCGAGGCGCCTTCGGCGGGGTGGTACTGCCTCGCCTCGCGGCGACGGACGGGGACCGGGGCTACTGGATACTGCACCCACACGATCACTCCCTGCACCGCTTCGACCCGTGCACGTGTGCCTTCGAACAGGTCCCCTGCGTGGGCGGCAACGGCGAGGGCCCGCGCGAGTTCAGCGCGCCCGGAGGCCTGGTGATCGGCCACGGCAACCTCTACGTGGCGGACACGGCCAACGCGCGCGTCCAGGTCTTCGCGCTCCACGGCATGGTGCTGCGGGCCCTGTGGAGCCTCCCGCTCGGCACGGGCCTGGCTGCGCCATTCACCCCGACGGACGTCGCAATCGACGGCAGGGGGCAGGTACTGGTCGGCGATGCCGCTAACGGCGGTGTACACGTCTTCAACCGCGCGGGGTGCTGGCTACGCTTCTTCGGCGGACTCGGCGCCGTGCAGGCGCTCGCCGTGGATGGCGAAGACCGCGTGTACGTACTCGCCTCAGGTCTCGACCACATCGTGGTCATGGATGGCCTGACGGGTGAGCGCCTGGAGACGGTGACCCGCGCCGACGCCCTGGTAGGCCGCTTCCCAGCGCTGCCAATCGCCATCGACGCCGATCTGAACCTGCAACTCGGCACCCTCTGTCAACCCCCCACCACCCAGTGGTTCGACCTCCTGGGCACGGCGCTCGACAGGCCCGAGGGCATAGGTGCGGGCCAATACCCGGTGTCGGGACAGGTGCTGATCGGGCCCCTGGATAGCCGTCTCTACGAGTGCGTGTGGGATCGCATCTCCATCGTGAGCAGCACACCGCAAGGCACGCGACTCACGGTGGAGTCGCACAGCTCCGCCACGCCCCTGAGCGATGCCGAGATACTCAACCTAAGGCCCGAAGAAGCCCCTTGGACGCCTTGCCTGAGCGTGGACAGCGCCGGCCCGGAGAATACCCACGACGGCCTGCTGCGCTCCCCCGCAGGTCGCTACCTATGGCTGCGCCTCACCCTGCACGGCGATGCCCTGCAGACCCCACACGTGCACGCAGTGACCCTCGACTACCCGCGCATCAGCCTGACCGAGCAATTGCCCGCGGTGTTCTCCCAAGACCCCGCGAGCGCCGACTTCACCCGTCGCTTCCTGGCAATCATGGACCGCACCCAGCGCGACATCGAAGGCACGCTGGATCACCAGGCGCGGCTGTTCGATCCCCTGGCGACGCCCACCGGGCGAGGCGACCACGACTTCCTGACCTGGCTCGCCTCCTGGGTGGGCGTGACGCTGGAACGCAGTCTGCCCGAAGCGCGGCGACGCATGCTGCTCAAGGAAGCGCCGCGCTTGTTCAGCCGACGCGGCACGCTGGACGGCCTGCGCGGGATGCTAACGCTTTTCCTGGGCTGGCCAAGCCGCTGGCCCGCCGCGCCCGCCTCCGTGGGCTGTGCCCCGTGCACGACGGCGCCGGCACCCGACTATCCCGTACCGCCTCTGGTCCTGGAGCACTTCCGCCTGCGCAGATGGCTGTTCCTCGGCGCCGGGCGCCTCGGCGATCAGGCGCGCCTGTGGGGTCAACGCATCGTCAATCGCAGCCAACTGGGAGGACCCACGGTGCAAGGCAACGCCCGCACTCTGCGCCTTGCCAGCTCTAGCAGAGAGAGGTGGGAAAATGCGATCATCGAGCACTTCGTCCCCCTGG
>JBCBZW010000261.1 GCA_039815145.1 Pseudomonadota bacterium | reverse complement strand
CTCCTGGTAGGTCAGCATGCGGCGTAGGGCGGCCGGGTCTTCCTGACTGAACAGAACCCGCATGGGTTGCGCGGGACCGGCCCGGTAGCGGGCGGCGAGGGCGTTGCCCAAACGCGAGCGCTCCTGCGCCAGCGCCGCGGCGCGCACGCGCAGGGCGTGGTCGGCATCGGCGCGACGCAACCGCGCGGCGCTCACCTGCTGCTCCAGCTGGGCGAGTTCCCCGTTCAAGCCGGTCAGGGCGCGCTCGGTTTCCCGCAGCTCGCCGAGGGCGAATTCCCGTTGCTCCAGGTCTTGTCGCTTGGCTTCGCGCAGCGCCTCGAGGCGCGCACGCACGCTTTGCAGTTCCTCCTCAGGCGCCGGCGACTCGGCCACCGCGGGCACCGTCGCTGCGAGTATCGCCAACATCAGGGCGCGGACCCCGCCCACACGCACAGGCCGCCTCACCGCAGACTGATATACTTGGCGGCTCGCCCTTTGCGCTTCGGAGTCGGCTTCGTGCAGCAGTTGTTTGAATTCGCCGGAAATCATCCGTTGTTGATCGCCGCCGCCTTCGGCCTGATCGCTACGATCGTAGTCAGTGAGATCAGGGTGCGCAATCGGGGCTTCGCCGAGGTCACGCCCGCCCAGGCGGTGCAGATGATCAACGCCGGCGCCGTCGTGCTGGACGTGCGCGCGGCCGATGCTTACCGCAAAGGGCACATCATCGACGCCCGCAACATGCCCCTCGACGAACTCGACGGCGGCGTGCAGCAGCTCGCCAAACATCGCGACAAGCCGGTGATCGCCTACTGTGACAGCGGGCTCACGAGCCAGCGCGCGGCTGCCGCTCTGCGCAAGGCCGAGTTTGCCCAGGTGGCCTCCCTGCGCGGTGGGTTGCAAGCGTGGCGCGCCGAGAACTATCCCCTCGCGTCCTAGTCTTTTAGAACGCGTTCACCGAATTTACGAGAGCAACATCCCATGGCAGAAGAACAAGGCCCGACGAACGGCCAACCGGGCGCCGCCGCAGCAGGCCAGGCCACCGGTCCCCAGCTGGTCGTCCAGCGCATTTACATGAAGGACTGCTCCTTCGAGTCGCCGTCCGCCCCCGGGATCTTCTCCGGGGAGTGGGATCCGCGCATGGACCTGAACATCGGCGCGAGCAGCAAATCCCTCGGCGAGGACCATTACGAAGTCACCCTGACCGTGACCGTAGAGGCCAAGAAGGACGACAAGGTTGCCTTCCTTTGCGAGATCCACCAGGCCGGCGTGTTCATGATCCGCGGCTTCAACGAAGAGGACTCGCGTCGCGTGCTCAACGCGAGCTGCCCCAACGTGATCTTCCCGTACGCCCGCGAGGCGGTGTGCGATCTGGTCACGCGCGGTGGCTTCCCCCAGCTGCTGCTGCAGCCGGTCAACTTCGACACCCTGTATCAACGCCACGCTGCCGAGATGCAGCAGCCAAGCGCACCCGGGCAGCCGTCCTAGCGCCCTAGCCATGACGCGGGAGAGCGCCGAAGCCAAACACTCAGGTTCCGTCGCCGTGCTCGGCTCGGGCTCCTGGGGCACGGCGCTTGCAATTCAGTTCGCACGGGCGGGGACGCCCACGGTCCTGTGGTCCCGCCGCGCGGCGCAAGCCCAGGCGATGGCGGAGCAGCGGCAAAACAGCGAATACCTGCCCGGCGCCGAATTCCCCCAAGCGCTCTGCGTTAGGGCCGACCTGAGCGAAGCCGTGAACGGCGCCTGGGCAGTGGTGGTGGCCGTCCCGAGCCAAGCGTTCCGCCCGCTGCTCGACGAGCTACGCCCGCTGCTCGGTGACGACACGATCGTCGGCTGGGCGACCAAGGGCTTCGAACACCCAAGCGGCAAGTTGCTCGACCAGGTCGCCCGGGAGGCGCTTGGCGACCAACACCCGCGGGCAGTGCTCTCCGGGCCCACCTTCGCCCGCGAGGTAGGGGCGGGCCTGCCGACGGCGATGACCATCGCGGCCACGGACGAAGGCGCGGCCGCGGCCCTTGCCAACGCGATCTCCAGCGAGGTGTTCCGCGCCTACACGTCGGATGACATGACGGGCGTGGAGGTGGGCGGTGCGGTCAAGAACGTGCTCGCCATCGGCGCCGGTCTGTCCGATGGCCTCGGCTACGGCGCCAACACGCGAGTGGCCGTCATCACCCGTGGCCTGGTCGAGATGACCCGCCTCGGCGTCGCCCTTGGCGCACGCCAGGAGACCTTCATGGGCCTTGCAGGAATGGGTGACCTCATCCTCACCTGCACCGACGACCAGTCCCGCAATCGACGCATGGGCCTTGCCCTCGCCCGCGGCACCAGCGTGGACGAGGCGAAGACGGAGATTCGCCAGGTGGTGGAAGGCGTGCGTGCGGCAAGGGCGGTGCACGCCGTCGCCAAGACGGCGAAGGTGGACATGCCGATCTGCGAGAGCCTCTACCGCGTGCTCTACGAGGAGCTTGCCCCACGCGATGCGGTGCGCCTGCTCATGTCACGCTCCCTGAAGCGAGAGCACTAACGGCATCGTCAGGTAAGCTCGCTGCCCGCAAATTCCAACTGACGCCAAGCCTCGTACACGGCCACCGCCACCGCGTTGGACAGATTCAGCGAGCGACTGTTGGCTTGCATCGGAATCCGCATCCGCCGTTCGGGCGCCAAGCCATCCAATACCTCATCCGGAAGCCCCCGCGTCTCCGGGCCGAACAGCAATACGTCGTCGGGCCGGTAGCGCGCTGACGCGTAAGGTTCGCGGCCGCGCGTGGAGAACGCGAACACCCGCGAGGCCGACTCGGGGCCGAGTTCCGCCAGACAGTCCTCCAGGCATCCATGGGTACGCACCTGCGCCCAGTCCCGGTAATCCAAACCCGCGCGACGCAGGGCCCGCTCTTCCAGTGAGAACCCTAGTGGTTCTACCAGGTGAAGAGTCACCCCCGTATTCGCGCACAGACGCATGATATTGCCCGTATTGGGCGGGATTTCCGGTTCGTACAAGACGACGTGCAACATACGGCCGTACCACCCTGGCAGCGCCAATAAAAAGGGGGTCAATCCGGATCTCGCAAAGGATCCTGAGCGCATAGAACTGGATGCGCTAAAGCATTGAAAGGCCATGGGTCGGGCGATAGCGTTGGGTTACCACACACCAAGACTACGACCCGGTGACCCATGACCTCGCTCAAGG
>JBCBZW010000260.1 GCA_039815145.1 Pseudomonadota bacterium | reverse complement strand
CCGCTGGGCAATCTTGTCGACGCGATTGGCGTTCTCCATGCGTTCGCGGGGCGACTCGGCTTCGGGCACCGCCTCATCCTCACCATCGCAACCGGTGAAGGACTCCCAGGATCGAAATTCGGGCAGATCCTCCTGCAGGGGACGACGGCGACCGATCGGGACCGGTGCGGGCAGGCGCGGCGCGGCGTCCGACGACGTTGCGGTGGCCCGTGGTGGCTCGGCCTGCGCGAGGGTGACGACCTCAGTCACCGGCTCAAGGACGAGGTTGACCGGACCGAAGGCGCCCGCGACGAGCACGCGGATCGTGCCATCCGCTTGTAACGTCATCGTGGACCGCCCTTGCAGGGGCAGGTCGTCGGCCTCGTAGCGACCGTCGGTGGTGAGCTCGATGTTCTGCATCACCACCATGCCCGGATTGACCCGCCACAGGACCGCGTGGACCCAGGGGTCCAGCGCGTAGGCAATGCCGCGATCAACACGGATGCGCTTGCCGATCTCGCGGATTCTCCAGTCGCCATCGATGCCGAGGACGTCGCTTCTGACCGCGCTGGATTCGTACGGCAGGTTGGCCGGCATCTGGGCCTGCACGGATCCTGCAGATAGCCCCACCAGGAGCAGCAGGCATGCGATGAGTTTTAGTGGGTTGCGGCGCATGGTCTATTGCTTCCGCTTGAATCGCACTTGCAGGTAGAAGTCCGGCGCGATGCCGCCATCGATCTTCCACGTGTAGTCCTTGCGTTCATCGATCCCGAGGCCGTTCTGCAGAACCCCCGGCTTGTTGTAGCGCTTACGGTCGGTGCGGGATTTCGTGCTCTTCTTGCCGTACCACCATTCGAAGTCGTAGTTGATCGTGTAGTTCTTGATCTGCTCGCGCGTTCCCTTGATCACCAGCAGGCCAGCGTCGCCTTCTTTGTAGCCATAACGTGTGCGCTCGTACTTCTTCTTACAGTCCGTATTCACCTTCTTGCGCTTGGTCGTCACGGTGCGCCCGGCATCGCCCGCCCGGCTGGCATTGACGCTCACGTATCCAGTCGCATCCTTGACGAAGCCCACGCCGGAGCCGGTGCACCAGACGCGTCGGATGTAGACGTACCACTTCTCGATGGGCTCGGCCGTTCGCCCGCCCCCCGTGCCAGCGAAGGCCGCATCGCTGGAGAAGTCCGTCTTCGACATCTCATCCGCTAGCCAGGCATCGTCGTCGACGGCGGAGCGAAGCAGGCGGTAGCTGACGCCGAACAGGGCCCCTTTCACCTTGACGTCGATGTTGCCGTCCGTGGCCAGCTTCATCTGGGCCGGGCCGGCGAGCGGCAAGTCGTCGGCGATCCACGCCCCGGGCTCCAGGCGCCGGAGATTCTGCAGCACCACCATGTCCGGCTGAATCTGCCAGAAGACCGCGTGCGTCCAGGGGTCTACCGCGTAGGCGCGCCCGCCTTCGAAGCGAATCCGCTTACCAAGCGTGGAGATGGTCCAGGTGCCATCGATCGGACTGGACTCCCTGACGGGCACGGATGACTTGTTGGGCAACGCGGCGGGCGTCTGGGCATAAGCGCCCCAAGGCACCACCAATAAGGTGGCCAGGAGCGTGCCGGCGATGGCGAGGATGCGACTGGGAAGTCTCATGAAATTCTCCAAGAGTGTTGGGCCTTGAACACTCAAGCGAGAACTCGACGAAAACTTGCCCAGCGAATTCGCGGTGGGCAACTGCGATGCAATCCGCCGCTAAGTAGAGGAGAGAGGACGCTAGGAGGAGAACGTCAGTTGGACGATCAGGACTGGAAGCGTCTCGAGACCCTGTTCGCACAGGCAGTGACGTTGCCGCAGGGTGAGCGTCATGCGTTTGCTGTCCGGAAAACGGGCGACGACCCAGCGCTGCAGGCCCAGCTGCTGGCGATGCTCGAGGCCGACGAGCAGCCATCAAGCGATGGCGATCTCCTGATGCGCGCGGGCTTGCGGCCGTGGCCCGGGCGGCGCTACTGATTCAGGCGGGTTCGCAGCCAGGCTTTTGCGAAGCGAATTTCCCGGTCGAGGGTGCTGCTGGACAGGCACAGCACCTTCGCCATGTCGGCGTAGGTCAACCCACCGAAGTAGTTCAGCTCGAGAATCTGCGCCTTGCGCTCGTCGTGCACAGCGAGTTCTTCAAGCGCCTCGTGCAGGTCGAGCACCTCTTCACCGAGTTCGGGCGTGACGACGATGACATCGTCCAGCGGCAGGGGGCGAACATCGCTGCCCCGCTTCGCTGCGGAGCGGGCATTCGCGTAGTCGACGAGCACGCGACGCATCAGCCGGGCCGCCAACGAAAAGAAGTGGCCGCGGTCCTGCCAGTCCACGTCCGACTGAATCAAACGGGCGTAGGCCTCGTTGACCAGCGCCGTTGCCTGCAAGGTGTGATCGGCACGCTCGCGCCGAAAGATCTGATTCGCGATGGCGTGCAACTCGCGGTAGACGTGCGGGGTCAGCTCCTGAAGGCTCTCGTCGTCGCCATCCGCCCACTGGCGGAGCAGCCGGGTGATCGGTTCCCGGGGATCGTTATCCGCCATCAGTGCGCAATCCTGACCTGTTCGAAGGCCTGTAACCGCCGCAGGGCGTTGTCGGTCAAACGATCGCCCGGCCGCGCCTGAGCGAGCGCATCGTAGCCACGTCGCAGCAGGGGCTCGGCGTCGTCGAGTCGATTCAGCAACATGTAGGCTTCGCCCAGAATGCTGTCGTTGTTCGCCGCCAGCCAATGACCGCTCGGCAACGATTCCGCAATGATGGTCTGCGCGCGGGCGCTCATGGCGATGGTGTCGTTCGGCCTTCCGACCGCGTTCAACAAGGCCGCATAGCCAAGGCTGGCCGAGGCGATGTAGGGATGGTGCTCACCAAGTTGTTCATCGTATATGTCGAGCGCGGACTGGAAGATCGCCTCGGCTTCGGCGTACTCGGTTTTGATCGTGAGCAGGTTCGCCAGGTTGACCATGTCGTAGGCGACGAAGGTATGCCTGGCGCCTCGGGTGCGAATGACGTGCTCAACGGCCTGGCGAAGATACCGTTCCGCCTCGTCGAGTCGGCTGGTGTCGCCGTACAGACGCCCGAGGTTGGTCATCGCCGCTTCCCTGTCTGGATGCGCTTCCCCGAGTAGCTCTCTTTCCCGCTCGATCACCTCCAGGTACAGCGGCTCCGCATCGTCATACTGGCCCAGTCCATGCTGCGCGACCGCCAGGTTGTGCATGTACGTCACGGTCAACGTG
>JBCBZW010000259.1 GCA_039815145.1 Pseudomonadota bacterium | reverse complement strand
TGATCGGCGCCTTCGACGCGGAGCCGAACGGCCTGGAGGCGGCGGGCGCCGCCTACGTGGTCTTCGGCGAGCCGGCGCTGCCGGCCGAGTTGCCCCTGGCGGATCTCGACGGCAGCAACGGCTTCGTCATCGAGGGCGCCTTCCGCTTGGCGAATACCGGCGCCTCGGGCGCTGCCCTCGGTGACATCAACGGCGACGGCATCGACGACCTCGCCCTCGGCGCCCCGGGACCGGGCTCCGCCGGCACCACGTACATCCTGTTCGGCCGCAGCGATGGCTTCCCGCCCGTGCTCGACCCCAGCACCCTGGACGGCAGCGACGGCTTCGCCCTGCAGGCGCGCCCGGACGTCGCCCCCCAGGGCGCCCTAGGAGACGACGTAGCCGGCGTCGGTGACTTCAACGGCGATGCCATCAACGACTTCGTCGTGTCGGCCCCGCTCCAATCCCACTCCGGCGGCCAACTGGCCGGCGAAGGCTATCTCGTGTTCGGCAGCGCAGTCGGCTTCCCGGCCGTCCTCGACCTGGACACGCTTGACGGCGTCAACGGCACCATCCTGCGCCCGACCGGCGACTTCTTGCTGGCCGGCCTAGGACTCGGCAGCGGTGACTTCAACGATGACGGCCTGGACGATGTCCTGATGAGCGGCGGCAACGGCGGCCCGGGCCGTGAGGCCACCGTGTACGTCATCAATGGCACGGAGGACGCGCAGCCGGCAATCACCTTCCTGGCGCAGCTCACGCCTCCAGCGGGTGGTTTCTTCAGCGACTGCGATCGCGACTTTTTCCCGGTCTGTGACGACGACACGGGCCTCGCCATGGCGGGCGCCGACATCAACGGCGACGGCGTCGACGACGCCGTCCTCGGCACCTCCGCGCGCGGTGAGGTGTTCGTGTTCTACGGCGATCCCGCCGGCTTCCCCAGCCCCTTCCGGGTGGAGGACCTCAACGGCAGCAACGGTTTCGTCTTCCAGGTGGACAACGCCGGCGAGGGCGGCGCCGCCAGCCTTGGCGACTTCAACGGCGACGGTCTCGACGACATCGTCCTCGCCAGCCCCTTCACCGATATCGACGGACAGGACTCGGTGGGCCAGGCCTACGTGGTCTACGGCTCGGCGGATGGCTTCGATCCGGTGTTCCCCTGGCCCCTCCTCGACGGCAGCAACGGCTTTGTTGTGCGGGGCGTTGCCGAAGACGACGCCGCCGGCTACGCCGTGAGTTCGGCGGGCGACGTGAACGGCGACGGTGCTCCGGACCTGCTGCTAGGCGCACCGCAGGCCTTCGGTGACTTTCCACGCGCCCCCGGCCAGGCCTACCTCATCTACGGCATCCCCGCGTCCGGCGACACGGTGGAGGATTTCGAGGACTTCGCCGACGGCGACCGCCCGGACACGGAGGTCGTCGGCATCCTGGCGGGCGCGGGCCTGCAGATCGACTGCCGCTTCGGTGCCGACGACAACGACCCGCGCTGCGCAAGCCTCGTGCGCTTCTTCCCCAACGCGCGCGTGGTGAGCACGCCCGACGCCTTCTCGGGCGACAAGGCGCTGCGCCTGGAGATCCGCGCCGGCACCCTCAATCCCCCACCGCAGAGCTACCTGGTGCTGCGGCGACCGCCCGCCCCGCTCGACGGATCTGCGGCGCTGGTGTTCGATCTGCAGTTCGACGCCGCGGCCAGCGGCGCGCGGCGAATCACGGTGGAAGGCTCCGTGGACGGTGAGCAGTACATCACCCTCGGCAGCATCACCGGCCCCCGCGACACGGCGCTGCGCGAGAACATTCGCTTCCCCCTCGATCCGCAGCTGCAGACGGGCGCAGACCTGCTCCTGCGCGTGCGCGCGTTCGCTTTCGATCCGAGCGCGACGCCCTTGACCGCCCTGATCGACAACATAGACGTGGTGCGGGAGTGAGCCGCTGGCGGCTGCCGCCGACGTTCGCCCCCGACCGGACTGATGCCTAGTTGACGATC
This sequence comes from Pseudomonadota bacterium, assembly GCA_039815145.1. NCBI lineage: Bacteria > Pseudomonadati > Pseudomonadota > Pseudomonadota bacterium. Next base: position 1,275 of record JBCBZW010000259.1, on the reverse strand, counting down.
TCGATATTGATCACCGTCTCGCCGCCGAGGGCGGTGAACCCACCATCGGTGAGCGTGTCCACGCCGTCGCCGCCGTCGAAGAGCAGTGTGCCGGACACTTCCAGGTTCGCTCCCTGGACGAAGTCGTCTCCGGCACCGAGCGTCACACTCACCGCGCCCCCGACCTGAGTGTCGATGAGATCGACGAGATCGACCAGCGCGCCCGAGGTGATCGTGGTGTTGCCGGTCACGATGGTATCGAAGATCTGGGCGACGCCTTGCTCGTCGGTGCCAAGGTCGATCGCGAGTTCGCCGGCCACCACGTCGCTGATCTGCGTGCTACCGCCCCCGGGACTCGTGACGCGCAGGGTGCCCATGATCTCGCTCTCGAAAAAGAGCAGCACATCGCTGTCGATACTCCCCACGACGTTGAGGTCACCGGCCACTACCGTGTTGCGGAAATCGCTGATCTGAAACCCTTGGGGATCCCGTAGGTCGATATCGCCGCCGACGGTCAGGCCATCGAAGCCGGCGCCGTCACCGCCTGTGCCTAAGCGGATGATCAGGTTGCCCCCGATCGTGATCGGCAGGTTGCTCTGGATGACCGTGTCGTTGCCGTCACCGCTGTTGATGATGACGTCGTTGGCGACCTCGAGCCCGCCGAGGCCGAGGTTATCGCCCCCGCCGCCGAGGTCTACGCGGATGTCCTCCAGGGTGGCGTTAGGGATGCGAAGGACCTGCTGGCCGTTGATGGTGGTGCCGGGGAAGCCGAGGGCGATGAGATCGCCGGCGGCGTTCTGAAGCAGGAAGAAGCGGTTGCCTGCATCATCGCCCCCAACGCGCAGGGTGCCGTCGATCAGGGAGAGGCGGACGTCGCCGGCAAAGGCGGAAACGGTGGTGAATGCGGTGAGAAGAAGTGCACAGACGCACTGGGCACGCTTACGCATGGCTGGCCTCCTTGGCCCGTTGAAGCCGCGGGCTCCGCCGCGGGTGTCGGTGAGCAAAACCGTAACACGGTTCGGGTGGCAACCGATGCGCGGATTGATAGCCGGCCATCAGATTCGTTGGGCAACAAGACTCGTACCGTCAGTGCCGTGAGTGCTTGGGCCTAGCGGGGAGCGGGCCGTGTTGCGATGCCGTATCGACGCGTCGCCTGGAGCCTTGCGCGGGCATCGAGTCCGCCTCGGCAGTGGTCAGGCGCTTTGGCCGCTGGAGGTGTTGGCGCGATGCGGTACCGGGGAATGCCAGTCTCGACGCTCATGGTATCTGCCCGGCAAGGGCCTGAACTTCGGCGTT
>JBCBZW010000258.1 GCA_039815145.1 Pseudomonadota bacterium | reverse complement strand
GCGGTCGCCGCGCTGCTCGCGGGCGGCGCCACGGTGCTGAGCGACACCCCCGGGGAGATCACGGCGTCCGTGGTACTCGATCTCGCGGGTGATGAGCAGCCCCTCTTCGATGTGGTGAGGCCGCCCGACCCTGGGGAGGTGCCCGCCTGGCGAGCGCTTACGGGGGAGGTGGTGCTGGTACGAGGCACCTCGCCTCGCGAGCTCCGCTTGCTCGGTACCTTGCGCGAGGCCCACGGTGGGCTGCTCGCCAGCGGCGCGTTTCCGTCCTTGCTCTTGAGTTGGTTCGAGGACCGCTGGCGTGCGCCGTTGCCCGTTGGGCTCGAGGTGGCGCCTTCCCAGGCCCTTCCGAGCGTACGCAACAGCGCCGAGGCCCCCCCTTGGCGCTATCCCCTGGCCCCGTATCTGCTCGCCTTTGGCCTGTTGCTTTGGGGCATCGACCGTTCGCTGCAGCTGCGATCCTCGACCGCCGGGGCCGACCCATGAGCGCCCTCGCGCGCCTGGATGAGGGGCTCGCCCTGGTGCGAGGACGTCAACAACGGGCGCACCTGGCGGAGGCCGCGGTGCTTGCGGGTGCCCTCGCGCTCTGGGCGTCCTCCCTGGTCGATGACGCGGCGAGCCTCTGGTTCGCTATCGGCCTCGGGATTTGCTGGTTCTTCTGGCGAGACGCCACGGTGCTTCAACGCCACGGGGTAGGGCGGAAGGAGATGGCGCGTTGGCTGGATCGCGCGGTCCCGCAACTCGAGGACAGTGTGACCCTCGTGTTGCACGCGCAGGCGAGGGGGCTCACCGCCCTGCAGCGCGACCGGATCGCCTCACGCCTGCAGGCGCTCGATGAGGCCGAGTTGGCGGGGGCGATCCCCGCGCCGCGCCATCGGGTGTTGCCGTGGTTCGCGGGCCTGGGGGCGCTCGGGGCCGTGTTCCTCGCATTGCCCTCGGCGGGGCCGCCGCCCAGCACCACGGCCGTGGTAGCGCCCGCGCCGACGTTGGCACGGGTGTCCCTGGAGGTTACCCCGCCGGCTTACACCCATCTGGAGCCGTTCACCGATGACGCCCGTGAGGTGATCGCTCCCCAGGGCTCGATGCTCACCTGGGAGGTACGCACCGAGGGTGACCTCGCGGGGGTACAGCTGCTATTCGACGATGGCGAGCGCTCGCCCCTCACGCGCGCAGAATCTGGCCGCTGGCGCAGCGCGCCGCGTGTGGCTGCGGCGAGCGCCTACCGCGTGGTGGCCGATGTGCCGTGGGCCCACGACGACCGCTTCAGGCTGCTGCGCATCATCCCGGATCGCCCGCCGCAGTTCGATTTCACCGCACCAACGCGTACGGTGACCGAACTCGACGGCATCGACCCACAACCGATGATCGATCTCGACGTGGAGGTGGCCGACGACTATGGAATCCGTGAGGTGGTCGCTCGGCTCACGCTGGCGAGCGGGGGTGGCGAGAACGTGCGCTTCCGCGAGCGCAGCGTGCCCCTGGAGGCGCTGGCGGGCGGGACCGACACGGCGCGCCGGTACCGCCACCGCTTCGACCTGCGCAGCCTGGCCATGGAGCCGGGCGATGAGCTCTACGTGCACCTCGAGGCGCGGGACAATCGCGAACCCGAAGCCAACCTCGCCAGCAGCCGCACCTGGATCGTGCGCTGGCCCGCCGAGCGCTACGCTGAGCAGGACGAGGTTGGGGTGATGGCGATGCGCGTGATGCCGGAGTACTTCCGCAGTCAGCGCCAGATCATCATCGACACGGAGGCCCTGGTAGCGGCTGCGCCGCAGCTTAGCGTGGAGACCTTCGCGGGCCGTGCCCAGGCCATCGCCTTCGATCAGAAGGCCCTGCGTCTGCGCTACGGCACGTTTCTCGGCGAGGAGTCGGTCACGGATATCGGGCCGGGGGCGATGCCGGACCAGGACGATCCGCCCCTGCACTACCCGGGCGACGGACACGATCACGGCGAGGGCGCCGGTGGCTTCGGCGCCGTCGATGCGCCGACCTTCGGCCGCCTGGACACGGTCCTGCAACAGTTCGGCCACACCCACGACACGGCGGAGCAGGCGACGCTCTTCGATCCGCAAACCCGCGATCTGCTGAAGGCGGCGCTGGCCGAGATGTGGGGCGCGGAGCTGCAGCTGCGCCTGGCGACGCCGGACGCGGCCCTGCCCTTCGAGTACGACGCCCTGGACCTGATCAAGCGCGTGCAGCAGCGCTCGCGTATCTACCTACGGCGCGTCGGCTTCCGCACCACGCCACCGGACGAAGGACGCCGCTTCAGCGGCGAACTCGATGACCTTACCCTGAGCACGGACAGTCGCTTTCCCGCGGCGCCGCAGGAGCAGGCGCTCGCGCGGCGTGCCTTGGCGAGCCTCGCCGACCTGATCGCCGGCGAGGTCTCGGCCATCCCCAACGAGTTCCTCGACGCGGTGGGGCAAGTGCTGCAGGACCAGGACGAGGGACGATCCGAGCTATTGAGCGCGATAGGTGCGCTGGAATCGCTGCGCACCGCACCCGGGTGTCGGGACTGCGCAGCGCAGCTCGCCCAGGGCTTGCTGCGACTCGTACCTGCGCCCTTGCCACCGGCGCAAGCCCGGGAGGCGCCGCGCGATGCGCTCGCCCGTGCCTACGCCCGGGGCAGGGCCGGGGCGCGCCGGTGAGTCCGGAACGCTGGCTGGCCATCGGCGCTACGCTGGCATTGGTATTCGCGGTCTGGCCCCCACCGCGCATCGGCGCAGAGGCGATGGCGACAGTAGGCGAGGAGGCTCGGGACGATGCGCGAGGGCTCAGCGAGTTCCTCGCCGAGCCTGGCCACGCGCCGTTCGCGCGGATCGCCGCCCCCGGCTTGTCGCCGGAACGCTGGCGCGACCTGCAGCTCACCTCCGTCGCCTTCGAGCCGATGGCGCTGCGCGATCAGGTCGTCGCCCTGCACTGGCCGCGGGAGCTGGCGCTCGGCGATGCCCTGCGGGTGGTGGGGCGAGCGGCCGTGTCGGCGCCCGCGGAGGTGGTGTTGCAGGATCCGTTCGGTGCCGAGGAGGTGCGGACCACGGTGACGCCGGACGCGCCGACCTTCACCTTGGAGCTGACGCCTAAGGCGACTGGGCGTTACCTCGGGAGCTTGCGATTGGAGGATGGCGAGGGCGATTCGCTCGACGCGGGCGCGGTGCCGGTGGTCGTGGGCGCGGCCACGCCGCTTCGGATCATGATCGAAGCCTCCGCGCCTTCCTTCGAGCTGCAGGCATTGCGCCGGTGGGCGGAGACGAGCGGCGCCCAGCTCTCCCAGCGGATGCGCATCGCGCAGGACCGCTTTGCGAG
>JBCBZW010000257.1 GCA_039815145.1 Pseudomonadota bacterium | reverse complement strand
GCGACGGAGGAGACGTTGACGATGGCGCCGCCGTCGCCCCCGTGCGCACGGCTCATGCGGCGCACGGCCTCGCGGCAGCAGGTGAATACGCTGGTCACGTTGCTGGTGAACACATCGCTTATCCGCTCGGCGCTCATCTGCGTGAGGCGGGCCTGAGGCTTGAGGATGGCGGCGTTGTTCACCAACGCGCTGACGAGCCCGAGCTGCTCATCGACGGTGAGGAAGAGCCGTTCGACCTCCTCTTCGCGGGCCACATCTGCCTGCACCGCGATCGCCCGCACCGGGAACTCCGCGGCGAGGGCGCGTAGCACCGCCTCGGCGGCGGTCTTGTCCCGGCGGTAGTTCACGCACACATCGTAGCCGTCCGTCGCCAGGCGCCGAGCGGTGGCAGCGCCGATCCCGCGGCTGGCGCCGGTGATGATCGCGATCTTGCTCATGCCGGCATTCTCGCGCGAGCTCGCCAGCCGTGACCAGCGCTACTGGGGATTGGTAGGCTGGAAACTCTACTCGGGAGGAATTCGCGATGCTCACACGCCGCTTTGTTGCTGTCTCGATCCTGCTCTGCACCACGGCGGTGACCCACGCTGATCCGGCCGACATGCCGCTCCTCGGCGACGAGGACCTCCACCTCTACACCATCCCCGCCTTCGAGGTGTTCGACCTGGCGACCCGTCGCGCGGTGGATGAACGCTACGATGAACTGATCGCCGCGGGCATGGACACGGCCCGCCACCTGTTCGACTGGCGTGAACTCGAGCCGTCACCGGGGGCCTACGACCGTCGCTTAGTTGTCGAGGCGATGGGAGACTTGCGCGCCCGGGGCATCGCCCACCAGTTCCCGAACATCGTCATCATCGACTCGGCCGGGCCGGAGGTGCCTGATCACATCGAGGACCTCCTGCGCGCGGGGGCGGCCTGGGACGATCCAGCGATCGTCGCTGCCCTCGAGAACCTGTTGGATGTCTTCGTTCCGCTGATGCTGGCACAGGATGCGTTCGCGCTCGGCCTCTCCAACGAGCCTGGTGGCTACTACGAGGATGAGCCCGCGCAGGCGGCGAGCTTCAAGGGCTTGATCGCGGCTGCCGTCACCCGCGTTCACGCCCTCGAGCCAGATCTCGCCACCACCGTCGTGTTTGCCGGGCCCGAGGACGCGGCCATCGACGATCTGATGCCGCTCCTCGACGTCGCGAGCTTCAATACCTACGTCTACGCTCTGCGTCCCGCCGCCAACTGCGTGCTGGAAGACATCCCGCTCGAGCTCTTCCGCGCCGATCGCGCCAGCAACGTCGGCACCTACCTCGATGCCCTGGTCGACGCGGCCCAGGGCAAGCTGATCAACATCCAGGAGATCGGTCAGGCGACGGAGGGCCGATCGCTGGGCCCGCTGGCGGGCGAGTCGAGTCAGGCGGCGGTCTACGACGCATTGGCGACAGCCCTGGACGCACGTCGAGCGCACTTCCGCACCGTGTGCAACTGGACCTTGAACGACCACGACAGTGCCTGGAACTCGCTGGCGCGCGCCTTGATCGCGAGTGGCTTGCCGCGGTGCTACGCGGGCAACATCCGCGACATCTTCACCAAGACGGGGCTGGTGCGAAGCGATGCGGACGCCACGCCCAAGCCCGCCTTCGAGGTGTTCAAGCGCTCCGTCGGGGAGCTGCGTCGACAGCCGGACTAGTGGCCCGCGATTGCTTCACATCCTCGGCAGCCACATGCCCGTGGTCGCGGTGAAGATGCCGAGCCCCATGTAGACAGTGAGCAGGGACAAGGTGGCCACGAATGCCAGCTGACCGCCAGGCGAGCTGCTGCTGCGCTGGCAGTGGAAGTACCACTCCAACATGGCCAGCGGCAGCAGATACTGGGCGAAGCCCAACACGTAGAGAAACGGCCCGGTGAACGGCTCCCAGTCGATGCCCACACCTCCGGTGAGCAACACCCAGCCCATCAGGCCGACGCGGAAGAACCAGACGGCGCTCGCCACCATGAACAGACGCAGGGCCCAACGCCGGTGCTCGGTGATGCGACGGCCGACCGCGTGATACACGGCGAAGGCGGCACAGACGATGATCAGTACGCCATCCCCGCTGATGCCCAGATGGGAGAGAAAATCGCCGATGGGGCTTCGGGTCCAGGTCATGTACAACCCGAACACGGCACTACTGACCGCCGCGAGCAGGTAGCTCCGACCAAGCCACCGATGGAAGCGCGGAAAGCGCGTTCTCACCGCGGGGATGAGCTGCAGCGGACCACCGCCGATGATGATGGCGGCGAGCAATACGTGGCCGATGGCGGCGAAGTTGCCGACCGTATCACCCTCGATGAAGCCCCCTGGTAGGTGCGATCCCTCCAGCGCTCGCATGCCGTGTTCGGCGACCGGGGGATAGAACACGGCGAGGATGTAGGCGAGGAAGAGCCAGTGGCCAACGGCCGCGAGGCCAAACCAGACCTTGACGGCGACGTCCACGGCTTGGCGCGCCGTGGGCGGGGCCAGCGTGCTTCTCTCTAGGGCGATGTCGTTCATGGGGCGTCCTTGGCGTCGGCAGTGGATGGGTGAGGCTCATGGTGGGGGGTGTTGGGGTGTGCGAGCATCGCCCGCAGGTGCGGTTTGGCCCTCCCCCAAAAGTCGTAGATCCACTGCCGCCTCGATCCGACGCGATGGGTATGACAAGCCTCGCGGCGAGGTTTAGGCTCTGTCCATGAACCGACCGGGTCCGGGTGCCGGCGCTCGCCACCTTCGCCATCGCCGTGGCTGAACACGCCACGATCGCGGGCGTACGCGTGTGGCGACCTCTGCTCGCCCCCGCTCAACGCTGGCCGTTATCGACGGATCTCCTGATCGCGTTGCTCTCCTTTACGCTGACCTTGTTGCTATGGGCTCAGGCGAACATGGCGGTGAGGAGCTTCGTGGACGTGGGCACCTTCGTGTGCGCTTTCGTGGGCAACCTGGCGTTGCTGTGGCGACGAAGCCATCCGCTGTCCACCCATTACGTCGTGCTCGGGGCCAGCGTGCTGGTCTACCTCGGGTCGATGACCGGCGGGATCTTCGCGCTGGCGTTTTCCCTCTACAGCGTCGGCCGGCACGCGAAAGACAGCCGCGCCAGCCTGATCGCCATGCTGGCGGCGCTGGCGTTCGTCGCCGTTGACTCCTTTATCGTCAACCCACCGAGCATCAGCGGCATGCTCGGGGCGATGATGGTGGCTGGCCTGTGGTACGTGGGACGACGCTACCGATTCCGGGGCGAGTACTTGCGTCTGCTCGAAGAGCGGGCCGAGCATCTCGAGCGCGAGCGCAGCGTGGAAGCGGAGCGCGCGGTTGCTGCCGAGCGCACCCGGATCGCTCGGGAGATGCACGACATCGTCGCCCATCAG
>JBCBZW010000256.1 GCA_039815145.1 Pseudomonadota bacterium | reverse complement strand
CGCGCGGCCAGGCCGGGTGAGCTTTGCAAAGTGAGTTTGGCGAAATGAGTTTGGCAAAGTGAGCCCCCCAGAGTGAGCCCGGCGGAAAAGGAGGCGGATCACCGCCTCACTGCTAGACCCACGATGCCGACGGACCGCGCGCCCGTCGGCATCGACATTCGCGCCGTGCGCAAGTCCTATGGCGGCACCGAGGTCGTCCATGGCGTCGATCTGGCCGTGCCGCCGGGCGCGTCGGTACCCCTCGGCGTCCGGCCGGAGTGGCCCTCGACCGCGTTAAGGGCGAACGAAGTCACGCTCCGTTCGTGATCGACGTCGTCGAGGAACTCGGGATGGGCCACCTCGCACACGGCCGGATCGGGACCGACCCGTGGGCGCCAAGGCTCGTCCTGCATACGTTGAGCGAACGGCCCGGGTCGCTCACGACAGGTAGGCCTCCCAGGCCGAGGCGTCGAAGAAGGAAACGGGCTTGAGAAGCTGGTTGCTCTGGCTGGCGAGATAGCCGGCCTCGGCGCTTTTCTTGAGGTAGTCGCCCCAGGCCGGATCAGCCTGCAGCGCCGCGCGCTTGGCCTCGCGGTCGCCGGCGTCGCGGTAGACCCAGACGTGTACGTAGGCGTTCGGATCTCCCGTCTCGGTTGCGGCGTAGATCACGGGGCGGCCCAGGTGCTTGGATTGGGTCGGGAAGCCGTGCTCCTCGTAGAGCGCGAGGTGCTTCTTGATCGTGCCCGGGCGGCAGACATAGGTGCGGTGGTCGAGGATCATGGCGTGTCCTTGGCTAAGCGGTGTCGGAGGGAAGAGCGGGCTTCGGCGCCGGCCGAAGCAGCACGACGAGGTCGCGCAGGGAGTAGGCGCACATGATGGCGCCCGAGATCGGAATGACGACGTAGACCCAGGCCACCGGCAAGCTGAGGATCGGCGTAACGGCGCGACTGCGCGAGGTCAGCTCCCAACCCTTCCAGGTCATCACCACCAGGAAAGCGAGGCCGAGCGTCGTGATCAACAGCCTTAGGGCCTTCAGGCCGACGACCGAGCCCAGCGCGGACAGCACGGCCGCTGCCCAGTCGATGTGGAAATGGTCGTTCTCGCGCCACAGCGCGGCCGCTCCGACAAACACCATCCAGGCGAAGAGGGCCTGCACGATCTCGTCGAACCAGGCGATCGACCAGATCTGAAAATATCGCGACAGCACGTTGCCCAACAGGATGACGAAGAGCGCGGCCAGGCAGGCGATGGGGATCGCGCGCAGGACGGTGCCGAGGCCTGCGTCGAGCCGCGCGAGGGCACTGCGTGGCTGCGGGGCAGGATGGGGCGTCATGGTCCCAGCAACGCGTTGGGCAGCGCGGTCGAGACCGCAGGCCAGTAGGTGACGAGCAGCAGAACGAAGGCCAGGCCGGCGAGGTAGGGTAGCAGCGCTCGGCTGAGGCGCCCCACGCTGACATGCGCCACGCTGGAAACGGCGAACAGCACCATGCCGACTGGCGGCGTGAGCAGGCCGACCATCGAGCACATGATCATGATGACGCCGAACTGCACCGGATCGACGCCGACCTGCGTGACCACCGGCAGGAAGAGCGGGACGCACAGCACGATGACGGCAATGCCCTCCAGGAACATGCCCAGCACCAGGAGAATCAGCACCACCAGCCCCAGGATCACCGCGCGGCTGTCGGACAGCGACAGCAGACCCTCGATGATCTGGTTGGGCACCCGCTGGTGGATCAGCAGCCAGCCGAAGAAACCGGCCGCGGCGATGACGAACAGCACGCGCACCGAGTGGACGAGCGTGTTCCAAAACACCTGCGGCAGGTCTCGCAGCGCGATCTCGCGGTAGACGAAGACAGACAGGACGAGCGCGTAGGCGCTGGCCACGACGCCGGCCTCGGTCGGCGTGAAGAAGCCGCCGAAGATGCCCCCGATGATGATGACGGGCGTAAACAAGGAGAGCGCCGAATCGAGGAAGCTGCGCAGCATCTCGCGCACGGGCGCGCGCTCCTCGCGCGGCACGAGGGTGAAGCGCGATACGAAGTAGACCGCCACCATCAGCGACAGCGCCATCAACAGTCCGGGCACGATGCCCGCCAGGAACAGCTTTGCGACCGAGACGCCGGTCAGGGAGGAGTAGAGGACGAAGGGAATGGACGGCGGAAAGACTGGGCCGATGGTGGAAGAGGCGGCCGTGATGGCGGCCGAGAACTCCGGATCGTAGCCTCGATCGTTCATCGCCTTGAGCTCGACCTGGCCCAGGCCAGCCGCGTCCGCGACGGCGGCGCCGGACATCCCCGAGAAGATCAGGCTGGCGATCACGTTCACCTGTCCGAGCCCTCCGCGAATGTGGCCGACCACGGCATTGGCGAAGCGGAATATGCGCTCGGTGATACCGCCCGTGTTCATCAGGTTGCCGGCCAGGATGAAGAAGGGAATGGCCAGCAGCGTGAAGCCGGTCGTGGCCGAGAACATGCGCTGCGGCAGCATCGACAGGATGTGCCAGTCGCCGGAGAGGACGTAGAAGCCGATCGCCGTCAGACCCAGTGCGGCAGCCACCGGCACACCGAGCGCGATGAGCCCGACCAGGGCGATCAAGATGAGGAGCGCGGTCACGTGCGGGCGTTCGTCTTTGGAAGGGGATAATGGAAGGCGGTGAGGCCGTCGCGGGGGAGGTCGGCGCCGGCCGACCGTGCGCCCCCGCGCCGGAGCTTTCGCTCTGCGACACGGGGGCACACGGTCGTTGTGGGTCGCGTGCGTTACTGGTCGAGCATGCCCTGGAACATCTCCAGGTTCTCAGCCCCCACGAACTCCGCCACCCGGCCGATCGCGTCGGAGCCCAGCACACGATCGCGGAACGGCGCGAGATCCGGCCGTGTGATCTGCATGCCGGCCTCCTCGAGCGCTGCCAGCTCCTCTTCCTCCTGGGCAACGACCAGCTTGCGCATCATGATGCCGGCGGCGGCGCTCTCCTCGCGGACGATGTCCTGCTGCTCGGGCGTGAGGCGGTCGAAGCTGTCCTTGGAAATGACGTGGATCATGGCGTTGTAGACGTGCCGCGTCAGCGCCAAGTGCTCCTGGAACTCGTTGAGCTTGAAGTGGTAGATGACGCCGATCGGGTTCTCCTGGCCGTCCACCACGCCCTGGTTCAGCGCGTTGGGCAGCTCGGGGAAGGCGATCTGGGTGGCGTTGGCGCCCAGGCCTTCGACGGCGGCCACGATCTGCACCTCAGACGGCGTGCGCAGCGTCAGGCCGGCCACGTCGTCGGGGGTCTCGATGGGACGCTCGGAATTCGTGATGTTGCGAAAGCCGTACTCCCAGTGGGATAGCATCACCAAGCCTTGTTCTTCGAGCTTGGGCGCGACCCACGCGGTGAACGGGCCGTCGAGCACCTCGTGGGCGTGGTCGT
>JBCBZW010000255.1 GCA_039815145.1 Pseudomonadota bacterium | reverse complement strand
GTTGCGCTACGGCGTGCTCACCCACCACCACTCCGATCATGTGCTCGGCGTGGCGCCCTACGTGAACGCGGGCGCGACGGTGGTCGCCGCCCGAGCCCACGAACAGGTGGTGCGCGATGCCGCCCCCGACGGCGCGCAACTTACCCTTGAGCTCGTGGACGAACGACGGGTGTTCGACGACGACGGTCAGCGGGTGGAGATCATCGACATTGGCCCCACGGCGCACACCGAGCACCTGCTGGTGGCCTGGCTGCCTGATAGCGGCCTACTCTTCGAGGCGGACCACTTCGCGCGACCGCGTACGGGCGTCATCCCCGCCGCCAACGACTCGACGCGGACCTTCGCCGAAGCGCTGCGCAAGCACGGCCTAACGCCTCTGCGAATCTCCTCCGCCCACAGCCCGGACCTGGCCACCCCTGCGGATCTACGCCTGGCCCTCGAGTCGACACCGAAGGCGACCAAGGCCCCCATGGTGAAGTTCTAAAGGCGTAGCGGCTGGGCGGCCACGCGGTGCGTCGGCAGTCAGTGCCCCACTGCGTGGTCGTGTGCGCCCGCCGGCGCGCCCTGGGTCAGCTCGAAGCTCTCCAGCGGTTCGCCCGTGTGCTCTTCCTGGGCCATGGGCAGGGTGATACTCACACCCAGTCCGCCCAGCGCCGCCCGATAGGCCTCGATACGCCCGCCGTGTGCTGCGACCGCAGACCGCGCGATCGCGAGGCCGATGCCGTAGCCCTCGCGAGCATCGCCCTCATCTTCTCCCTCGGCGCGGTAGAAGGGCTCGAAGATCAGCGCCAGCTGGTCCTCCGCCACCCCCGGACCCTGGTCTTCGAGGCTCAAGACCCAGGACGCCCCCTCCTCGCTCGCCGCTAGGCGCAAGCGAACCACGCCGCTCGCCGGACTGTAGGACAGGGCATTGCGCAGCACGTTCTCGATCGCACTCACGAGGAGTTCTCGATCCCCCAGCACAGGGCACGGCGACACCCCGGACAGGTGCATCGTCACCCCCGCCGCCTGCGCCTCTCCCGCCGCGTCGGCCATGGTGCCGATGACCAGCTCGTCCAGATCGAGCAGCTGGCGCGGGGCGCTGCTGTGGCGCGCGTCGAGGCGCGCGTAGGTGAGCAGGCGTTCGATCAGTCGGTCGAGGCGCTCCACCTCCTGTTCGATCGTGCTCAACTCCGGCAGGGCCGCCTCGCCCTGGCGCTGGCGGGCGAGGGACAGGGCAGCCATCAGGCGGGCCAGGGGACTGCGCAGTTCGTGGGAAACGTCGCGCAGGAGATCCTTATGGGAGCGCACGAGGGCGTCGATGCGCACGGCCATCGCATCGAAGGTGGCGGCGAACTCCGCGATCTCATCGGCGCGCCGCCCGAGGCGTGGGGTCACCCGCACGGAGAAATCTCCCTCCGAGAGGCGATCGCTCGCCTGCTCGAACTCGCGCAGGGGCTGCACGAGGTAGCGCGCGAGGCGCAGGCTGATCAGGATGCTCAAGGGCACAGCGATGAGAATCGCCAGGAGGGGAAACTCCGCACGGAACAACACGCGAGCGATCGCCCGTCGCGACTCGCGGTAGGCCACCTGCTCGCGCGTGGCGGCCGTGTGCAGGCGGTAGTCCTCGCCCTCCACCGTGAAGTTGAAGACGGACTGTTCCACCGTATCCTCATCAGCTGGGCGCCGCGATCTGGCGAAGCGGAAGAGTTCTTCGCCCGCGGCGTTGGTGAGGCGCATGTCGAAGCGACGGCGCACCAGTGGATCCGAGCGCATCCAGTCGATCAACGCATCGATGCGCTTTCCCGGCACGCCGGCCTGAGCGGGAATTCGCTCGATGGCGCTCTCGAAGATCATCCTGCCCATATCGTCCGGGAAGGGCGGCCAGAGGGAATCGTCAGGGGTGCTGGCTCTCAGCACCACGACGGCGCTCACGGAGGAGATGAGCATCACCCCCCAGATGGCGAGCACCACCCTCAGGTAGAGCTTGCGCACCTCGTCAGTCCGGCTGGGGAATCAGCATGTAGCCAGCGCCACGTACCGTGCGAATCAGGGAGGGCTCACGGTGGGGTGATCGCCCGAGCTTGCGGCGCAGGTTCGCCACGTGCACGTCGATGCTGCGATCGTAGGGCTCGTAGCGACGGCCGAGGGCGGTCTTCATCAGCACCTCGCGCGAGACCGGCACGCCCACCGTATCGGCCAGGCAACAGAGCACCATGTACTCGGCGTCGGTCAGGCGCAGCGATCGGCCGTCGAGGGCGGCGGTACGCCGGAGCCGGTCGATCTCCAGGCTACCGATGGAGGTCTTGGGGGCATCGCCGAAGGGGATCCCCGGCGCTTCGTCGCGGCGCAGGATGGCCCGCAGACGCGCCGCCAGCTCGCGCAGGCTACAGGGTTTCGCCAGGTAGTCGTCGGCGCCGGACTCGAGGCCGATCACCCGATCCACCTCATCGCCCTTGGCCGTGAGCATGAGCACGCGCGGCGAGGCCAGCTCCTTGCGCACCCGCTGCAACACCTCGTGACCGCTGAGGCGCGGCATCATGATGTCGAGCACCATGGCGTCCACGGGCTTGCGACTCAAGAAATCGAGCGCCGCCTCGCCGTTGTGCACGCGATGGGTCTCGAAGCCGTCCTGATCCAGGTACTGGGCAACCATCGCTGAAAATTCGCGATCATCGTCTACGAGCAGGATGGTCTTCGCGGAAAGGGGCATGTCTCGATCGTCCAGTGGCTCTGCGTGGTTAAGACCGACGCACCGCGGGTAGCGTTCCCCTGGAAAGAGACAGCCTCCGGGGCTCACGCGATGGCCACGTCAGCACCGCGTGATTCCCCGCCCCGAAGGCCGCCAGTCGATACTGCGTTTGGCAGTGTAGGGCTGGCCGAGCGGCCTGGGGGTCAAGTTTCGTCAAGAAGTGAAGGGCGTTAGCTTACAGACCGCCGCCGGTGCCCGAGCCACACTGCGCGCGACCGAGGTAGGTGCTTTTTCCGCGCGGCGCGTTGGGATTCCACCAGATCTCTACGTAAACGATCAGGGTGCAGCCGAAGCCGTTCACGCAGTCGGCGTACGCGATGGGCACCTCGGGGTTTTGCCCGGTGATCATGCCGCCCGGGTCCGTCGACCACTGGTATTCGTACTGCGGCGCGCTCGGACCTCCCTCCACCTTGTTGTACACCTGCGCCGGGCCCGCTTCGCACACCTGGTCGTATTGCGAGCCGAAGTGCTCGCAGAAGCACTGCGGCACCTGAGCATGTGCACTCGCAGCGAGACCTAACAGGACGCTACCGATCACCATTCGCATGAGCTTTCCCCTGGATCACACCGAGGGACTCAACATAGATCGAAGCCTTTGACGCCAACAACCTGTTTGCCGCACCCTCCGATGAACGGCCTTGGGTACCTAGCAGATACACTATGTTGGGTATCGGCGACAG
>JBCBZW010000254.1 GCA_039815145.1 Pseudomonadota bacterium | reverse complement strand
TTGCTGTTCATGGCGAAGTAGCCCGTGGGCCAGTCCTCGGGCTTCTCGCGCGCGTCGATCTCGTGGGAGAGATCGCCGTCGACGAGGTAGGCGGACCACACGGCGGAGCCGATCGACGCATCCTCCGGGTCGATTCCTGCGATGCCGGCGACCAGCCAGTAGGCCTTGCTGAGGTCGAAGCGCGTGTCGAGGCCTAGCGCCATGGTAGCCGCCGTGGTCTTGGTGCTGCCGATGCCCGCGACGACGGCCAGCACCTGGTCGTGGGGGTCGTAGTGCAGGTCGTGGTGCGAATGGGGGAAGGGGATGACGACGTCGAAGGGACGACGTTCCTTCCAGAACTGAAACTCCCCCGGCACATCGCCCGTGTCCTCGCCGATCTCGAACATGGTGATGATCACCACCCGCACGGGGAGCGGATTCGCGCAGGGCGCGGCGATCTCGCAGAGGGTAAGGGGTGCGTCGTCGGTCGGTGCCGTGTTGGTCGCACTGGTGTCCGCACACGCAGCCAGGCCGCAAAGGGCACAGCTCGCCAGGATCAAGCTGGTCAAACGGCCTACGCCGTCAGGGGGAGTAAAGAACATCATTCGGTCTCGTTGCGGGCATCCGTCGCCGGGCGACGCTTTAGATCGTCAGCGATGCGTTTGGCGAGGGCGCGCGCCTGCGTAGTGACGCGGGCGACATCGATGGTCAGCAGCTCACGTTCACGCATCAACACCTCACCGTCCACCACCACGGTGATCACGTCCTGCTCGTCCGCCACGTAGGCGAGGTGGGAGATCACATCGTAGAGCGGTGTGAAGTGCAGGTCCGACAGGTCGAGTTGGATCACGTCGGCCCGAGCGCCCACGCGCAAGGTGCCGATCTCATCCCCGAGGCCGATCACCTGCGCGCCGCGTGAGGTGGCCATCTCCAGTGCGGTGCTGGCCGGGAGTGCGGTCGGCTCCATCGTCGCGACCTTCTGCAGGAAGGCGCCGAGGCGCATCTCCTCGAACATGTCGAGATCGTTGTTGCTCGCCGCGCCGTCCGTGCCGAGGCCGACGTGCAGGCCCGCGTCGAGCATCGCGATCACCGGTGCGATGCCGGAGGAGATCTTCATGTTCGACGTGGGGCAATGGGCCACGCCCACACCGCGCGCCGACAGGATTTCGAGATCGTCGTTCGTCGGGTGCACGACGTGGGCTGCGATCACGTGGTTCTGAAGGACGCCCAGCTTCTCTAACAGGGCGATTGGGGTGGAGCCGTGGGTCGCTGCCGTGGTGTCGATCTCGAAGCGTGACTCGGCCACGTGAATGGAGATAGGCACGTCGAGTTCACGCGCTAACTCGCCCACCTGCTCCAGCTGTTTGGGCGACAGGGTGTAAACCGAGTGCGGGCCTAGGATTGGGGTGATGCGCGGGTGCTTGCCCTGCCAGCGGCCGATGAAGGCGCGGGCGTTGGCGAGGCCCTCCTCGGCGTCGGCGGCGTCGGGGCTGCGCTGGTCGATCACCGTGGCGGAGATCAGGGCGCGCAGACCGCAGTCCACCACCACCTCGGCGATCGCGTCCGGGTGGTAGTACATATCGACGAAGGTGGTGGTGCCGCCGCGGATCATCTCGGCGCAGGCGAGCTCCGTGCCGAGGCGCACGAGGGCCTCGTCCACGAAGCGCACTTCGGCGGGGAAGATGTAGTCCTGCAGCCAGGTGATGACGTCGCGATCGTCGGCGATGCCGCGCAGGATGGTCATCGCCGCGTGGCCGTGGGCGTTCACCAGCCCGGGCATGAGCACGCGGTGCTCGCCGGCGAAGTGCTCGCGCGCTTCGTAGGTGGCTGAGATCTCAGGGGCGGGACCCAGGGCGACGATGTGGCCATCCTGGATGGCGATGGCGCCGTTCTCGAGCACGGGCTGGGCGGGGTCCATCGTGACCACCCACTCCCCACCTACGATCAGGTCGACCGCCGTGCGCTGCGGCTCAGAGGACTGTTCGGCACGCGCGAGCAGTGCCAGGAGAGACAAGGCCCCGAGCAGCAATCCCCTGGGCAAGAATCCGCGGCCTCCCGGCACCAGGCGAGGAGGCGCGGTGTCAGCCACGGGGCGCTAGTGTCCTGCCACTAGTACCGGCCCGTGAAGGTCACGCCCCAGATGCGCGGCGCGTTGACGAAGCCGGTCAGGTTGTTGAAGTCGATGCCGCCGCGGGCAAACTCGTTGTCCGTGATGTTGCGGCCGAAGCCGGCGATCTCGTAGCGGCCGTCGTTCCAGCTGAAGCCTGCGCGCAGGGCGCCTTCGTAGGCATCGTCGGTGAAGGACTCTTCCGATTCGTAGAGGAAGAAGTTCGTCTCACCCTGGAACCACCAGTCCGTCTGCAGGAAGAACTGGGCCTCGCCGAGGTCCACGGTGTAGCGGGCGAGGAGCGACAGGGTGAAGCCCGGCGCCTGGGGCAGCGGGTTGCCGTCGACCAGGGCGTTGCCATCGACCAGGGGATCGAGCGGCGTGCACGCGCCGGAGCCGCAGGGCGCGACGAGGAGGTCGTCGTCGTTGATCTCCGTGTCGACGTAGCTACCGCCAATGCGCGTGAGCAGGCTGGTCTTCTCGCTCATGTTGAAGATCGCCTCGAGGTCACCCTCGATGCCGAAGCCGGTGGCCTCGTCGGCGTTGACCAGCTGCACCAGGTTGCCGTCGCCGCCGATGGCGGTGAGTTGCTGGTCCTGCACCGTGTAGTAGAAGACGGCGATGTTGGAGCGGAATACGCCGAAGTCGTTCTTCATGCCGACCTCGAAGGAGTCGACGGTTTCCGAGTCGGCCACGGAGGGCACACCGAAGAAGGCGACGTCGCGGCCCTGAATGGTCGGTGCGCGGAAGCCGCGTGCGTAGCGCGTGAACAGGGTGGTCTCATCGTTCACCGCGAGGTTCAGGGCCAGGTCCCAGGTCAGTTCGCCCTCATCGGTGCTGGGGCTGAACTCCGGGCCGAGGCCGGTGGCCGGGGCGCCGAATAGTTGAATCACCTCGAAGTCGCGGGTGTCGTCCGTGTAGCGCAGACCCGCGGTTGCCGTGAGGTTGTCCGTCAGGTCGAAGCTGGTCTGACCGAACACGGCCCAGGAGTCGTTGTCGTGGCCCACGCTGGTGGATCCGACGAAGAACGGCGAGGTGGTGATCTCGAACTGCTGGGAGAAGTACAGGGCACCGAATTGCCAGGTGAAGGGACCGTCCCCCGAGGCCAGGCGAACCTCTGCGGTGTACTGGTCCAGCGTGTCGATGCCGTCCTGGGTGACGGACGGGAAGGGGATGAACCCGGGGCCGCCGAGGTTGCCGCCGTCGATGTCGCCGATGCTGAAGCCCTCGGTGGTCTCCCAGGAGCCGATCGCCGTGAGCGTGATGTCGTTGGCGAAGGTGTTCTCCAGGCGCAGGAGGCCGCCGTAGCTCTCGTAGCGCTGGATGTTGTTGTCGCC
>JBCBZW010000253.1 GCA_039815145.1 Pseudomonadota bacterium | reverse complement strand
CGATGGCGCTGATACCCCACCGCATAATGGATTGGGGCGCATGCTCTCGGGATGAGCCACAGCCAAAATTGCTATTGACCACCAAAATTTTGGCATTTTGATACTGGGGTTGATCAAAGGGGTGCATGCCATCACGCTGCGCCCGATCGTCTGCAAACACGTTTTCCCCCAGACCGTCGAAGGTAACACAGCGCAAAAAACGAGCCGGAATGATCCGGTCAGTATCGATATCATTTCCCAGCAAAGGAAGACCGGACCCGCTAATCGACGTAATCTTAGACGCTGTCTCAGACATAAATAAACTATCCTGCTGTGTTCTGTGCTGCTGGCTAGTCCATGGGCTGCCAGGGAGCGGCTTAGGGGGCGACAGTACGCTGCCAGTCTTCCATCGTAACCTGATACCCGATTTTCTCATCACCAGGGGTCTCTAATGAAATATCCGCCCATTGTGATCGGGCGGATATTTCTACAGCTTTGAGCATCAGCCGATGAGTTACCCGCACTGACGGACACTCCCACTTAGTCGTCGTGCAAAACGCATACGGGGGAGATCCCTCGGCTTCGCTCTGTTAGACTATACCCCCCCTCCCTATCTGCTACTTTACAACCGCCCCCACCGCGCTCAAGCTTCGATCAGGACCAAGCCTACCCTCCGCTCGAAGGACCAACAGCCCACATCCCGAACCAAGGCACCTGATCGATGATGGACCCAAAACGACATAGCCTCACGAGCGCCAACGCCGCTCGATAACAGAGCCCGTTACGTCCATCTGCTACGCGCACAGACCCCCTCGACTCAACCCGCAACCGATATGAACACCCCCTTCGATCACTTCATCGGCGTCGATCCCGCCGCCGACTCCTTCACCGCATCGCTCTACAACCACCCCACGGCTCACACCTTCGACAATACCACCGACGGACGAGCGCGCTTCCGCCACTGGATCGAGCAGACCACCGCCGAGACCCACTCCACGCTTGTCGTTGTCGAGAACACGGGCGTCTACAGCGAGGCGCTCGCCTACGAGCTGCACGCGCACGGACACCCGATGGCGATGGTTGAGCCCTTCAAGGTCTGGAAGGCCTTCGGCACGAGCGCACCCAAAACCGACGCGCTCGACAGCCAAAAGATCGCCGAGTACGGCGCCCGCTACGCCGACACGCTCACGCTCTGGCAGCCCTGCCCAGCCATCGTTGAGCAGGTGCGGGTGCTCCTAAACACGCGCGAGCAGTTCGTCGAGCAGAAAACGGCACTGCTCAACATGCAGAAGGCGCTGGCGCGCAAGGTGGTGCAGACGCCGCTGGCCGACGATGCGCTCTCAGCGAGTATTGGTCAGCTCAAGCATCAGATCAAGCGCCTTGAGCGCGAGGTGCGGAAGCTGATCGAGTCGAATCCGCGAACGGGCCAGATGCTGGCGCTTTTGGTAACCGCACCCGGGGTACGCTTGCTGCTGGCGGCGCAGTTGTATGTGCTGACCAAGGGCTACACTGAAGTGCCGGGCTACCGTCGTCTGGCCAACTACCTGGGCATTGCGCCGCACCGCTACGAGAGTGGCACGAGTGTTCGTCGTGGCTCGCGCAGTCGGGGTGGCGGTCCGCCGGCGGTGCGTAAGTTGCTGCACTTGGCTGCCCGTAGCGTGTGTGTGCACAACGCGTCCTACCGTGCCTATGCTGAGTCGAAGCAGCGGTCGGGCAAGCCATCGGGTTTGATCTACAACAACGTGGCCAACAAGCTGCTGCGTGTGTTGTGCAGTATGCTGTTGCACGAGCGTGCGTATGATGCGTCGTATCGTTCGGTGCAGCCGCGCTTATTGAAGGCCTCGGAGGCTTGACAATGTCATAGCCTTCGGGATGACAATCCTAGAAAGTGCCGCCTTCTCCGAGATTGCCTAAGCAACCGTCACCGCGTGCGCCAGGTGGCGTTGGCGGCAGCTTGCTCGAACCAAGCGCGGTGCAAGCCTTCTAGGTGCTCAACGACCTCGGGGTGGGCGTCGATGAGGTTGGTGGTTTCGCTAGGGTCGTCGTTGAGGTTGACGAGGTAGCGGCGGTCGGCGAGGCGGCCTGGACCGGTGGGGTCCCACGGGTTGCCGAGGAGCTTCCACGGGCCTTCGCGGACGGCCCAGAAGCCGTCGTCGGGATTGGTGGCCCAGAACCAGTGCATCTGCGCGTGCGGCGAGGCGGCTTCGGCATCGTTCAGCACAGGCGCTAGGCTGCGCCCGTCGAGGTCATCGCTCAGGAGCGGCGCCCCCGTGAGCGCGGCGATAGTGGGCAGCCAGTCCACGCCGTTAGCCATCTGGTCGCGCACGACGCCCTCGGGCAGCGTGCCTGGCATGGAGGCGATGGCCGGGACGCGGATGCCGCCTTCGAACAGGCTGAACTTGGCGCCACGGTACGGCCCGGCGTTGCCGCCACCGCCATGCGCCCGCTCCTCCACCGAGTGCCCGTGGTCGGACTGGAAGATGACGAGCGTATTCTCGTGCAGCCCCAGCGCATCCACCTTCGCCATCAGCGCGCCAATCCGCGCATCCATCGACGCCACAAACGCGGCGTACAGGTTGCGCGGGTACGGGAGGTCGGCGTATTCGGCGAGCAGGTTGGCCTCGGCTTGGTACGGGTAGTGCGGGCCGTTCATGGCGAAGTAGATGAAGAACGGCTCGTCGCGGTGCGTCTCCATGAAGGCGCCCGCCTCCTCCACCATCAGGTCTGGGAAGAACGAGCCGTCGCGGTAGATCTTCTCGCCGTTCTGCCAGAGGTCGTGGCGGTTGGGTCCGCCCCAGTAGTAGAAGTGCGAGTAGTTGTCGATGCAGCCCGTCATGTGCCCGAACGAGTAGTCGAAGCCCTGGCCGTTGGGCATCGTCTCGGGCGTGTAGCCCAGGTGCCACTTGCCGATGTGCGCCGTGGCATAGCCTGCCGCTTGTAGCATCTCGGCAATGGTGATCTCGGTCGTCGGCATGCCGCCGGGTGCCATGGATGAACCCGCATTGCCTGCCAGCCCAGCGCGGACGGGGTAGCGGCCCGTTAGCAGGCCAGCGCGGGAGGGTGAGCAGACCGGGGCGGCAGCGTAGAACTGGGAGAACCGGACGCCGCGCTCGGCCAAGGCGTCCATGTGCGGGGTGTGCAGATCGTTGGAGCCGTAGGTGCGGGTGTCGAGCGTGCCTTGGTCATCAGTGAAGATGACGATGACGTTGGGCTGATCGGTGGGTGGGCGTAGGTCTGGGGTGGTGGAGCATCCTGCGATGCTGAAGGCGATCAGTACGGCGGGGACGAGCGGGGTGCGCATGTGGGATTGGCACAAGTGAGGAGGCTGGGGAATATAGCCGCCTCTTCCCTTTCTCGCCTGTCTCCGTTTCCCTTCTGCTATGGTGGGCGTTGGCATCTTCGTTTGCTTGGACGTTCATTTTTGAGCGCAAAAACGAACCAAAAACGCTTGTCGATCTCG
>JBCBZW010000252.1 GCA_039815145.1 Pseudomonadota bacterium | reverse complement strand
GGCCGTGGCAAATGGAGGCGATGGGCTTTCCCTGCGCTTCGAACTCACGCACCAGGGCTCGCACACCCTCGTTCAACCGCAGGTATTCAGGCGAGCGGCCGCCCGGAATGTAGAGCGCGTCGTAATCGGCGACGTTGACCTTGGCGAAATCCGCGTTCAAGGCGAAGTTGTGACCGCGCTTCTCGGAGTAGGTTTGATCGCCCTCGAAGTCATGGATGGAGGTCGCGATCGTATCGCCGGCCTGCTTGTCCGGGCACACCGCATCGACCGTATGCCTCATGGCGATCAACGCCTGAAAGGGCACCATGTTCTCGTAGTCCTCGACGTAGTCGCCGGTGATCATCAGTACCTTAGCCATCCCTGCACTCCTCTATCCGCTTTCCAAGCCCGTTCATCGCGGGTTGGATCAGTAGAGCAGAAGGCGTGCCGCACGAGGTAAGAATGGGATACTACATGCGCCGACACCGTCCCTGGGGCACCGAGGCATCACCGACACCTAAGGAGAAGTAGCTCTCGTGAAGTTGTTTATGTTCGTCACCAGAAGTCTCGGTGATCTGGGTGATGGGTCAGAGCTGCTGCTCATCGACACCGGATTCGAGGAGTATGCAGAGAAGTCCATTCCCGTTGAGGAACTGTCGTTCCTCAGCTCCCTACTCACCGCGCGAGACGATTACGAGTTCCTGCAGCGCGACGTGTCCGATTGGTGGCAGGAACGCGCCGGCGCCGCGGCCACGATCACCCTCCTGACGGACGATCCGGATCGGATTTGCGAGTCCGAACGCGCGCGACTGGACGGCGTTGCCGACGATGGCTGGGTGATCAACGGTACCTTCGTCGCGTTCAAGCGCGGCAACGCCGAGGCTGAGAGCGAAGCGCAGGAGCTGGTACGCGCCAGCTCCCTTGCGGAGGTCCAGTAGCTAGCCGACGCAGGCATCGCTGCGGACCTCCCAGCCGCCCGACACAACGCCTGGAGACCAGACAGGGTCTTTGAGACCCTAGGGGCACTCACCTCGCTTAGGGTAATGACCACCCTACTCGCCCCCAAGGAGACCCACCCATGGCGCTAGCTCCCGTAGAACTGCTTCAAGAAATGGGCGTGGCAGAACACCACGCCGCCATCTACATCGACGACCTCGTGGACACCCTCCCCGCCTACGGCATCGCCGACACCCGCGAGCGCCTGGCACACTTCTTCTCCCAGGTGCTCCACGAGTCCGGGATGATGCGCTTCGATGAGGAGAACCTGAACTATTCAGCAAAAGCCCTGCGCGCCGTCTTCCCCAAGTACTTCAAGACCATGCGTGAGGCCAACAAATACCATCGCCAGCCCGAGCAGATCGCGAACCGCGTGTACGGCGGCCGCATGGGTAACGGCAACGAGGCGAGCGGCGACGGCTGGCGCTACCGGGGACGTGGCCTCATCCAACTCACGGGCAAGCGCAACTACCAGGCCTTCGCCGAGTGGGTTGAGGACGAGCGCGTGGTGGAGCGGCCAGAGCTAGTGGCCATCGAGTACGCCGTGCAGTCGGCCGTGTTCTACTGGGACACGAACAAGCTCAACACCATCGCCGACCGGGGCGACGTGCGCCGGGTGACGAAGAAGGTCAACGGCGGCGAGAACGGCCTCGCCCATCGTTCGGAGCTATTCCTGAAGGCCAACGGCCTACTGGCGATGCTCGCGGTCTGATGCGCTCTACGGCGGCTGCAACGCCGCCGCCCGCCCTCGCAGAGCGCGACAACAGGGCCCAGGGCTGCTGTGGTGCAGGTCAAGACATCCAGTTAAGGTGACGCCCCTTGCTACTCGGATGCCCCACCATGCGCCTGACCCCAACCCTTGCCCTCCTCGCCGTCCTGTCCTTAGCGATGCCAATGGCGGTGCGTGGGGAACCTCACCAGGCGATGCAGCCCATCGCGTTTCTGATCGGCCATTGGCAAACCACCAGTACCTTCAACGACGGCGAGCAGCGAAAGGGAGACCTGCGCTACGAGTGGGTGCTGGGCGGTGAGTACATGAAGGTGACGTTCCAAGGTCAGCCGCCAGCCGACCGCCCCTACTGGGAGGCCCATGCCATGACGCGCTACGACAGCGAGACCAACGGCTACGCGTCTACGGCGTACTTCAATGGTGGTCCAGGCGTGGAGTATCGCGGCGAAGTGTTGAGTAACGGCATCTTCCGCCTATCCACCCTCGATGGAAGTGCAGGCATCGACTACCACCCACGGGAGCAGGCGGTGTACCAGGAGAATTGGCGGATCGCTGACGATGGAGCCAGGCAAGTCACCTTGCGAACGCACTACGAAGCCCTGGACTGAGCCCAGCGCGCTCGCCTGCCCTACGGCGCGCCGACGAGGCGACGCATCGCCTCGCTCTTCACGAAGTCCACCGCGCGCGCCAGCTCGGCAAGGCCAGCGCCAGGGGCAGCGCTCGCCACCTCATCGAAGGTCACGCGCGTGCCTTCACCCTCGGGCGCCAAGGTGATCGACCACACCACGTGCGCTCCTACCCCTTGAAGCGGACCGAACGGCGCGTTGAGGCGCAGCTCCCGGCCCACGTGCACGAGCAACACTTCGCCGTGGGCGACGGAGCCGCCATCCCAGTCCTCACGCCACAGGCCGCCGGCGGTGAGGTCGAGGGAGAGGTTGCTGGCGGCACCCGAATAGGTATGGTCCGGGTGCCACCAGCTGGCAGGGTCAGTCAGGCGTTGCCACAGCTGCGCGGGCGGGAGGGGCGATAGGCCCTCCTGATGCAGGCGAAAGTGCGTGTCGCTCGAGGCCACCACCTCGGCCTCGCTCGACATCGCCACCAGCATGCCTGCCGCTGCAACGAATATTCCCCTTAGCTCCATGATGCCCATCATCACCTTCCCTGCGCTGCGTTGGCTACTCGCCGAGCACGGCGGCGACGGCCGGCAGCTCGCCGGCGCACGCCTCGATGACGCCGGCGGGATCCGCCGCGCGCTCCACCATGCTCGTGATGTAGCCATGGATTCCCGACTGCACGATAAAGGGGACGCCGCGGTTGATGCGCATACCTTGCTCCATCGAGCCGCCGATGTCCTCGTTGGTCAGCCCTGGCGCGTAGAACATGACGTGCGGGGGGACGCGCATCAGCTCGCCGGCGCGGGCGTTCCAGATGTAGTTGTAGTCCGACATCATATAGTTGATGCCGGGCCGCGGGGGCGCCTTCAGCTCGCCCTTATCCGCTAAGACCGCGTAGCGCGACTGACGTTCCTGCAGCGACACACCCTCCGCCACCCAGTTCGTTTTGAGGATAATGCCGGGGATCACGGTGTCCGCGCCGGCGGCATCCACGCACTGGGGGATGATCGATCGGGCGTGGTTGCGTTCGACGATGCAGGTGAACGGGCCGTCGCTGCGTCGGGTCAGTTCGAAGCCCTGATCGGTCAGCGCGTAGACCGACGCTTGTTCGCGCAGGCGCAACGGCAGCGCCGAGAGG
>JBCBZW010000251.1 GCA_039815145.1 Pseudomonadota bacterium | reverse complement strand
TCTCGACGCGCAAGGTGAAGGGACGGCCAGCCTGCCCGTCCCCGATACGGTGGAGGACGGTGATCGCTTGTACCTGCAGGCGCTCGAGCTCGGGGCGGAACGTCGCTTCAGCGAAAACTCGGTCGCCTTGCGTCGCCAGTCTGCCCAACCGGCGGGGCAGCGCGCGTCGCGTGCACTCGCGGTCAGCCCGGATGGCGCCCGCGCCTACGTGGTGCATCAGGTGGACGGCACGGTCACCGCGGTGGACGCGGGGGCCGATCGGGTACTCGCCGAGTTGCCGATCACCGTAGGGGCTCGGTCCATTCCTCATCGCCCCGTCGACGTGGCCATCAGTCCGGACGGGGAGTACGCCTTCGTCTTGAGCGCCACGGCCGACTTCATGGCGGTGCTGGAGGTGGCGTCTGGCTCGGTCGTCGCCGAGGTGCCGATGCCACGGGGCTCGCGCCGTGTTGCCTTCGACGCGCGGAGCCCACAACTGCTCGTGTACGTGACCAACGATGTTGCTAACGCCGTGCTGACCTACCGCCAGGACGGCCCTGGCGCCTACACCCGCTTGGCGGATGTGCGCACGCAAGGTCAGCTGCCAAATGCGCTGCTCGTATTGGACGACGGTCGCTTGATCGTCGGTCACCGGGTGCTCGGCGAGTTGGAGTTGCTCGACCCCGCCCTGCCCCAAGGGCAGCAGACCCTCCAGCGCGCCAGCATCGAGGGGGTGCCCTTCGAACTCACCCTGGGCGCCGATGGTGAGCTGCGCGTGGCGACGTTCGTGCTCTCCAGGATCTCCGGTGTGGAGGGCGATAACCGCGTGTTGCGCGTGGATCCCGAGACCCTGGCCGTGCTCGGCGTGCAGCTGGAGAACGTGGGAACCGACTACAAGGCGATGGCGACCGACGACCAGCTGCAGGTGGTCGCCGCCACCGGCAACGGCGTGGCCGTGGTGGCCGACCTCGCTGGCAACGTGCTGGACACGGTGGAGTTGGCGCCCGGCGAGCCGAACGCTACGCCGGAAGACATCGAGTTCATCTTCGATGGCGATGGCAACGCCGTGCGCGCCTACGTGCTGGATGTGTTTCGCGAGACCTTGAGGTCGATCTCCCTCACGGAGGGTCCGCCGTATACCCTCGGCGAGGAGATCGCCCTGGCTTGGAGTGGTCTGCCTCGAGTGCCCTTCTCCGCCGAGACCTCCGACATCGAAGACGGGCTCTACCTGTTCTGGAGCGTCGGCCTGGTCGGCGGCGATGCCCAGGCGCCGAACCTCGTCACCTGCCAGAGCTGCCACACGGATGGAGTGTCCGACAACTTGGCTAGGGGGCGCCAGGTGCCCCCCTTCTGGGGTATCACGCGCACGGCGCCCTACGGCACCACGGGCGGTCAACCGGAACTCAGCGTGGTCAACGGCAACGCGATCATCCGCCACAACGCCAGCGGCAATCCGCCGGTGGTGGAGAACGCACAGGATCTGTTCGAGATCTGGCTGGAGGTGTTCTCACCGCCGGTCAGCGTCTTCGCCAACGCAGACGGATCGATATCCGAGCAAGCCGCGGTCGGGCAGGTGTTGTTCGAGAGCATCGGCTGCGTCGAGTGTCACCAAGCGCCGGACTTCATTCCGGTGGCACCAAACCCGCCCACGATCGATGAGGGCATCGGCACCGGTTTGGCGCCTGCGAACGTGCCCAGCCTGCGCGGGATCTGGGCCAGTGCGCCCTACCTGCATGACGGCAGCCGCACCACCTTGCGGGACGTGCTCGTCGGAGACCCGGCGGACGGGCATGGCGTGTTGGCGGGCGCGCTCACGGGTGCGGAGCTTGCACAGCTGATCGCGTACCTGAGGACGCTGTAAAAAAAAAGGGCCCGGTGGGTAGACCGGGCCCGAAGGCAGCGCTGGAGACAAGGAGCGCTGCTACTGACGGCTCTCACAAGTGAAGGGGATCAGAGCCACACACGAATCCTCTGCCCGCAATCCCAGCGGTAGGTGTAGTAGCGGCCGCGGCGCGCATCCCAGTAGCGATCGAAACGATCACCCCGTGCATCCAAGCGAGCCGCGCGGCGGTAGTTACCGTTGTTGGCGGCGCGCAGGGCGCGGCGGTCCAGCTGACGGTCGACACGGTCACCGTAGTCGTAGCGGTAGTTGTCGTAGCCATAGGACGGACTGACCCGGACATGGACGCCGTCGTGGGCGCTGGCCGCTGACGCGAAGCCGGTCAGACCGAGGGCCGCACCTGCCACCGCGACGGTGGCCACGACCGCATTGCGTCGACTCTTGCGATGGTTACTCATAACTCACTCCTTAGGGGGCTTAGGGTCGCGAAGGCCTTCTTGCAACGCGCTGCCCACGATCTTTCAGGTGGGTGGCGAGCGCGGCGTTTCGCGATGTCGGGAGTAAGTCTGCGCCAGGCGCCATGAACGCCGCCTGAACGCGAAGCGGGAAGCCGCCGAGGAGAGAAATCTGAACGGAAGCTGAACCGAGCGATTCAGCTTCCGTGGCGGGCGTCGAGGGCCCTCAGACCATGGGCATCATGCGAGAAGAGGACATGCCGCAGTCGATGTGCAAGGTCTGGCCAGTGATCTTTTTCGATAGGTCGCTGGCGAGGAACAGGGCGGAGTCGGCCACATCGTGTTGGTCGACGCTCTCCGGCATGGCGGACTCCTGCGCGAAGCGGGCCTGCACCCGATCCCAGATCGCTCGTGCTTTGGTGATCTCGTCGGCATTCGCGATGGCCGGGTCGTGCTGCATCTGTTCGAGCAGCGCCTTGAAGACGCGACCGGCCTCCGTGTCGAGGGCCGTGGGGTCGCGGAGGAAGGCGAGTACCTCGCCGAGGGCTGCCGGCGTTTCGATCGGCCCGGGCGAGAGGGCGTTCACGCGCACCCGCTGCTCGCCGAACTCCGTTGCCAGGTAGCGCACGCAGCTCTCGAGGGTGGCTTTGGCCACGCCCATCATTCCGTAGAAGGGCTGGGCCTGCCAGGACGCCTGATAGCTCAAGGTCATGATGCTGCCCCAGGGGCGCATGTAGGGCTTGGCAAAGCCGGAGACCTTGAGCAGGGAGTGGGCTGAGATGGAGAGGGTCTGGTTGAAGCCCTCGCCGCCCACCTGCGACGGCTTGGCGGTGAACACCTCGGGCGGTCCGTAGGCCAGGCAGTGAACCAGCACATCGATACCCGTAGAGGAGAAGCGGCTGAAGAACTCCTGCAGCTCCTCGTCCTTCATCACGTCGCAGCGGGCGCCGTCCACGCCCGGGTGTTCCTGCAGCAGCATCCGCACGCGCGAGAAGAACTTCTGCTGGTAGCCGATGAACACGCGAGCGCCGGCCTGCGCGAAGCGGTTGGCGATGCCCCAGGCGATACTGGAGCGGTCAGCGACCCCGAGTACAACGGCGGTCTTGTTGGTTAAGTCCATCGGATCGTCTCCCAGCTGCTTTCTTTATGTTTTAGAGTGGTAGGCACCCACGAGCGGGCCAACACGGTAG
>JBCBZW010000250.1 GCA_039815145.1 Pseudomonadota bacterium | reverse complement strand
GGTCATCGCCGCCATAGCTACCGCCCTCCGTGCCGGGCTTCCGCGAGGAGCTCCAGTCCTGCTGGGACGGCGGCCCCCCGCCCCGGCGGGGGGGGCCCCCCCCCCCCCCCCCCCGGCCGCAACTATCAGAAGTCGAACCCCTCCTCCAGGGCGTCCGCCCAGGCATCGGGGTAGTCGTCCAGACGATCGAGGGACTGGGTGTTGAGGCGGGGGAAGATGAACCAGTCCGGTCCGTCGCCGAAGTCGATCAGGGCGTACTCCAGCATCACGGCACGTCCGTCCGGCGTGTAGCTCACCACCTCCCAGTCGCGCTCGCGGAAGAACGAGCCCAACTGCGTGCGCACGATGCGCGAGCCGTCGACGGTCCAGGCCCAGTCGATATCGGTGGTATAGCACGCGATATTCGGGTCTTCGACGCAATCGGGGTACAGACCCGAGGAGAAGATCCGCGTGCTGATCCCATCCTCACGGAACGCGTAGCCGAAGATCTGGGTGAAGTCGAGGCGGCCCATGTCGTCGAAGTTGTTGGCGTCGGGAAGGGCGAAGCCCGCCTGCCAATACGTGGGCAGCTCCTGCACGAGATCGTCAACGAACAGCTCCGCGCCGCCGAGGCCGATCGCCCCCCACAGGGACTGACGCACCAGGGGCTGGCCGGCCCGTTCCATGTCCACCATGTAGAGCTGCAGATCATCGACCGCCGTGATCACCCGGTAGCGGTAGGTGTCTTCGTCGTTGGCCAGCACCAGCTGATCGCCGTCGATGGACCAGGTGTACGCGGCTTGGCCGAGCAGGCCCGTGGCCTGTCCTGACGCCGCCAGGGTGAAGAGGTCCGAGGCGTAGCCGGTGGTCGCCGGGGTGACGATGCGTGGATGTTGGGCGGTGATCACGATCGGCAGCAACACCGAGTCGCCAGCGCCCGGCAGCGCCGACAGGCTGCCTGTGTTACCCGATCGGATGTTCAGGTCCGATTCCGAGCTGATGTCGGCGCGGGGCAGTTCGCCGGGCCAGCCGAGCTCCGTCAGCAGCGTGTCGAGGGAATAGTTGGCCGTTTGGAATCGTCGTACCAGCGTTTGTACCGTCGAGCGCAGGAGGATCTGCGAGCGCTGGGCGACCACCGTGGAGACGACTTCCTGCTGAGAGGGGATGTAACGCCCATCTTCCTCCGCTTCGCGCAGGAACTCGCCGACGGACTCATCGAAGCCCCAGCTCTCCACCACGGACACCGAATCGATGAACACGAAGAAGCTGGTCGAGTTGTCGTCGTAGGTCACCACCAGATCGCCACCCTCATCGATCGCCCAGGTGAAGGGCACGGTGTCGATGACGTAGGGCTCGTCGCCGGTGACGAAGTCGCCGCCGAGGGACAGAGCTTCGTAGGTGCTGCCGGTGCCGTCTGCGTCGAGGTCGAACACGCCACCGCTCACGGGCACCCAGCCGGGCACCAGGGGAGCGGTCCACACGGTGGAGCCGAGCACAGCGTCCTCGGTGAAGGCAATGCTGAGGGCTTCATCGTCGAGGGTGTCCGCGACGGCCGCATCGACTCGCTCGCGAATCTCGGCGAGCAGTTCGCCTGCAGAGTCAGTAAGCCCGTTAGCTTCCAGGAGGGCGCCGAGGGTGGACATGCTGGTCTCGCCCTCCGCCGTCGCCGAGAGCACGCTCAGGGTGGTGGCATCTTCGGGGATGGGGACGAGGGCTTCCTCGACGATCAGCTTGATGATGCCGGCCACCTCCAGCAGTTCCTCGGCCGGGATTGCCGCTTCGGCGTCGTCCAGTTCCTGCGAGGTGCTCGGCACCGTGCCTTCGTTGGCATCCGTGGCGAGGAGGAAGCGGGCCGTGCTCAGGTGGCTGACCGTGAGGCGGTCTTCCTCGCTCGGGTCCAGGGCGCCGTCGTCGCCCGCGGCGCTGAGCATGTCGCTGATCGTACCCACCAGGCTGACGAGTTCGACGCTTGCCTGCGCATCGACGCCCTGGCCGGTGATCTGCACCAGCGCGTCGGGGGCGAGCTCGTCGGTGAGCACGCGAAGATCGATGGTGTAGCTGCCAGTGCCGTCGGCCTGGGCTTCGAAGCGCTCCGAGCCAACATCCACCGTGACCATGGCATTGGGGATCGGATCGTCCGTGACGACCCCGCTCAGGGTCAGCGCGGTGACGTCTAGTACGGTGATCTCGAAGGGAGCCAACGCGGCGTCATCCGTGCCGTCCGAGACGCTGATGCCGATGTCCGCGTAGGTGCCCGCATCGTCGGGGCCGGGGGTGCCGGTGAGCGCGCCCGTGGCCGCGTCGAAGCTCGCCCAAGGCGGTGCGTTGCTGATGGAAAAGGTCAGGGTGTCGCCGTCCGCGTCGCTGGCGCTCGGCGTGAAGGCGAAGCCATCACCCTCGGGGACGTCGGTTGTCGCGGGTGCGCCGGTAATTTCGGGGACGGCGTTGGTCGTGACCGGCGGTGCGATCAGGTTGGCTTCGTCGTTGTCTGATGATCCGCTGCAGCCCGATAGCAGTGCGAGCCCGACGGCGATCGCGAGCGCGCCAGGCGCAGGGAAGGTGCCCTTGTGAACAGGCATGAGTATCTCCTCGTGGTAGTTGATCACGCACCGTTCCCGTGTGCGTGGGCGGCGTCAGCTGCCGAGAGGAGAGTGTGTCGAGCTAGGGAAAGCTCTCAGGGCGTGGGCCGAGCGTGCTCAGCGTGAGAAACCCACCGACGGCCTGCACTGGCCGTTGCGAGGCGCGCGTGGAGACCCATGCCACCAGGGCCGTGCGCTGCGTGGCATGGTCGGCGACGGGGAAGGGGGTTTCGGCCACGTAATGGTTACCTTCGCGGGTCATCGCGCGGGCGCCTTGGCCGATGAGCACGAACTCGTGGCTGAGGGCGCGGCCGCGGTTCTCGCCTGCGCGCACCTCAGTCTCGAAGCCCATGCCGAGCACGGCGACGTTGAGCACCATCCGTGCGCCATTCGCACTCGTGGGCTCGAAGCGGGCGGTGATGCGATCGCCTTCTCGGCGCACCACGAGGTTACCTGGCGATGAGCGACGCGAGGCGATGCGCCCGCCGGCGCGCCAGTCCGACCAGGCGCGGCCGTTGCGAAAGACGCCTGGCGTGTAAACCGTTCGCGCGCCCTCTTCCGCCGCGTAGCGTCGCTGGCGCTTCGCATGGGCGGGGTCTGCGAACGGGTCCTTCCAGCCGAGGTAGTCCCAGTAGTCGACATGCCAGGCCACGGGCACGAAGTCATGCCAGAGGCCGGGATCGGATTCCAAGTTGTTGAGCCAACGCTCCGCAGGCGGGCAGCTGCTGCAACCCTCCGAGGTGAACAGCTCGATCAGCGTGACCTGCGATGCGCCGCTCGCGAACTCCACGAAGGCATCTTCGGCGGCGCCTTGGTTGGCGGTCAGTACCAACAGCAGGCACGCCAGCCATCGTTTCTGTGTCATCGCGCAAGCATCCTCGAGCCGTAAGTTGGCCGGGCGTCGACGAGCCCGGGTAAGCCACCTTCGCAGACTGCCACGAAAGTATCACGGGG
>JBCBZW010000249.1 GCA_039815145.1 Pseudomonadota bacterium | reverse complement strand
GCAACACCGCCATCCGCCTGCACGAACGGGCCCTGCCCGTGCGCGATGCGGTGCGCGGCATGTGCGAGATCCTCGGCCTCGATCCCCTCTACCTCGCCAACGAGGGCAAGGTGATGGCGATCGCACCGGCATCGCAGGCAGGGGAGCTGCTGGAAGCGATGCGCGCCCACCCGGCGGGTAAGGACAGCGCCATCGTCGGCGAGGTGCACCCGGCGCCCGCCGGGCGCGTGATCCTCGAAACCAGCTTCGGCGGCGATCGCGTGCTGGACGTGTTGATCGGCGATCAACTCCCACGCATCTGCTAATCGATCCGATCGCTATGCACGAACTAGGGATCACCCGAAACATCGTGGCCATCGTGAGCGATCACGCGGGTGAGGCACGGGTGCGCCGCGTGGCGCTGCAGATCGGCGCCCTCAGCGCGGTGATGCCGGATGCCATCCGCTTCTGCTTCGACATCTGCGCCAAGGACACGGTGCTTGAGGGCGCGACGCTCGAGATCGAAGAGGTGGCAGGACGCGGACGGTGCAAGGACTGCGGGCGCGAGTTCGCCCTCGACAAGCCCTTCGGCCAGTGCACATGCGGCTGCCGGCAGATCGACTGCATCGCCGGCGAAGAAATGACGATCAAGGAAATGGAGACGGTCTAATGTGCGGAACTTGCGGCTGCTCGGAAACGGCGAAGGGTACGGTCACGGACTTGCAAAGCGGTCAGGTGCTGCTGCGCGATGGGCACACCCATTCGCACGACGGCGAGCACCATCATCATCACCATGGGCACGACCACGCGCATGACCATGACCATGATCACCACCACCATCATGATCACTCCCACACGCATGAGCATCACCACCACGGCGACGCCAACCATGCGTTGGAAGTCGCCATCATGGGCAAGAACGACCAGCTCGCCCGCGAAAACCGCGCCTGGCTCGCGGAGCAGAACATCCTCGCCCTGAACCTCGTCAGCTCACCGGGCTCGGGCAAGACCACGCTGCTGGAGCGGACGATCCGCGACCTCGGCGACAGCGTGCCCATCTGCGTCATCGAGGGCGACCAGGAGACCGTGAACGATGCCGAACGCATCCGCGCGACCGGCTGTCGCGTGGTGCAGATCAACACGGGCACCGGATGCCACCTGGAGGCGGACATGGTCGCCAAAGGACTTCGTCAGCTCGATCCGCCGCGGGACTCCCTGGCCATGATCGAGAACGTCGGCAACCTCGTCTGCCCCGCCATGTTCGACCTTGGCGAGCGCGCCCGCGTCGCGATCCTGTCCGTGACCGAAGGCGAGGACAAGCCGCTCAAGTACCCCCACATGTTTCGTTCATCGCAGCTGATGCTGCTGAACAAGATCGACCTGCTGCCCTACGTGAACTTCGACGTCGCGCAGTCGATCGCCGCTGCCCGCGAGGTCAATCCGGATATCCGCGTGCTCCAGGTGTCCGCCACCACCGGCTCGGGTATGCCTAACTGGTACGCGTGGATACGCGAGCAGCTCGCGCTGGGGCAGGCAGCCGCCATCGCGGAGATGGAGGGATGATCGCTGTACTGCTCCTCGGCTTTCTGATCGGGGTACGCCACGCGCTGGATGCGGACCACGTGGCGGCCGTCGCCTCCCTCGTGGTGGGGTCGAAGTCGGTGGCCCAGAGCGTGCGCCAGGGCGTGGTGTGGGGCATCGGGCACACCTTGACGCTGTTCTCCGTCGGCACCGTGGTGGTGCTCGCCGGCACGCGCGTGTCACCGCGCTTGGAGGTCATGCTGGAAGCCGTCGTCGGCCTCATGCTGATCGGCTTAGGCGTGGACGTCGCCCGGCGTCTGATCGCCGAGCGGGTGCATTTCCATACGCACCGCCATGAGGACGGCGTCGAGCACTTCCACGCTCACAGCCACCGAGCGGCAGCGAAGGAGGCCCACGACGCGCGACGCCACGCCCATTCCCATGCCCCCGCCGCGCAGGGCTTCCCGGCCCGGGCGCTGGTGGTAGGGCTGATGCACGGCCTCGCAGGCTCCGCTGCCCTCGTCATCCTCTCCCTGGAGAGCACCGGCTCCCTGGTCAACGGCCTGCTCTACATGCTGTTGTTCGGCCTTGGCTCGATACTCGGCATGGCGGCGCTGTCCGCGGTGATCGCCGTGCCCCTGAACCGCTCCGAGCATCGCCTTACGCATCTGCATCGCGGGGCCCAAGCGGCTGTCGTGCTGCTCAACGTCGGCCTCGGCAGCACCTTGCTCGCAGGCGCCTGGGCGGGCTAAACACTCAGAACAAAGGCCGCACGTCGAGCGCGACGCGATCGGGATCATCCGCTAACAGATCCCGTAGGATCGCCGTGTGCCCCTGGCCCGCGATCACCACCACCCGTGCGCCCGGCACGGCGTGACGCTGAATGTTGGCGTACATGCGGAAGTTTCGGTGCCACCAGCTAGCTGTGGCATCCGCCCCCTCGAAGCCATCCCCGGCGCCCACGTCGTTGGTCATCAGGTAGAAGCCCTTGTTCACGCGGTCGGTCTCGGGGTCGTTGTAAATCGGCAGGAGTTCGGCTAACGGGAGGCTGCGATGGAGCGCCGTGGTCTCCTCGCCGATGGACTTGATCAGCGCCTGCACGCGCTGCGAGCGCGCCGGCAAGGTTTCGAGCTTCTCCATCAGCGGGCCCGCCTGCCAGTGCACGTTGCGCTCGTCGCAGCTCGCCACCTCACCGAGGTCGCTCTTGCGCGCGATACGAAAACCCAGCTGATAGATCTCGTTGTGGGGGAGCTCGAAGTCGTCGGCCAGGTAGCGCGCGTACTCGCCCTGGATCTCGTCCTGGGAAGCGGGGTTGTACTCGAGCAGCACCGTGGTGGGTTCAAGGGCCGCGATGCGATCCGTGAGCGCCTCCAGGTAGGCCTGGCTCTCGGGCGTCTTCACGTCGATCACCTCGGACTTGACCGCGTCCAAGCCCGGGTTGGCGAAGTGGAAGAGCCCGATCAGCATCACCTCGGCCGGCGCTGCCGCCGCAGCCGCGGGCGCCTCGGGCGCCTCGGGCTCGGCCGCCAGCACAGCACCGCTCAGCAGCGCGCCCGCAATCCACGACATCCACAGCTTGCTTCTCATGTTGGGTAGCTCCTTTCCCGCGCGACGGACCGAAACTGCTTGGATGACATAGGGGCCGCTAGCGTTTGAAAGTGCGACAGCCATCACGCTGGCGACGCGCCGATTGAATCGTCCGGCCCGAATGGGGCGAACATTGCGGCATGAGCATTTCCAGCGACTCTCTGAGCACCAGCCACGCCTCTGAACTGGCGGGCGCTCCCTCCCTGGCCGGCGGCATTCCCGACACGCTGATCGGCGACCTGCGATCGGACCACGCGGGCGAGACCGGCGCCGTGCGGATCTACCAGGGCATCCTGGCCGTCTCGCGGGATCCCGACGTGCGCGCCTTCGCCGAGCGGCACATCGCCACCGAGCGGGAACACCTGGCGCTAGTGTCCGCGATCTTCCCCAACCGGCTGCACAGCCGCTTGCTGCCGATCTGGAATGTCGCGGGTTTTCTGACCGGCTGGCTC
>JBCBZW010000248.1 GCA_039815145.1 Pseudomonadota bacterium | reverse complement strand
GGCGCGTGGACCGCGGCGCTTCTAGCGGGTAGATCACCGTGTCGTCCGCGGCACGTGCGGCCTGCGGGTAGGCGCGGCGAGCGGCGGCGATGGCCAGGTCAGCCGCGTTGTCGTCGGGTTTGTATCGGGCATGCTGCGCCCGATGATAGTCGGCCTCGGGGGTCAACCCCAAGGCGGCGAACACCTGGGCTAGGCCGTAGTGGGCGCTGAGGTTCTCAGGATCCAGGTCCAGGGTGGCCGAGTACCAGCGCCGTGCCGCCTCGAGATCCGCCTCCCGCCGTGCGCGCTGTCCCTCGCCGCGCGAGGCGCGCGCCCGCTCGTAGTGGGTGAGGCCGAGCTCGTTGAGCACGCGATAGTCCGAGGCGAAGTCGAAGCCGCGCGACCGGGCCTGCGCGAAGCGCGTCTCCACGATGGATTCGAGCTGGGTGATCGCCTCATCGAGGTAACCGTTCTGGCGATCCACCTGGGCATTGAACCACGCCACCACCCAAGGCATCACGTCGGTGCTTTCGTTGGCCCGCGCCAGGGCGTCGGCCGCATCGTCCACGCGCCCTTCGCGCAGGTACACGCGAGCGAGGTTGAGGCTGCCGTCCCCGCGCCCCTCGCCTTCCACCTCGCTGAAGGCCTGCTCGGCCTGGCGCAGTTCGCCCACGCCGGGCTTGCGCAGGAGGCCGATGCCGTAGTCGTTCCATCGCTGCCAGGTGGGGATGTCAGGCGCCGCCTGGGCCATCGTCGTGGCGCCCGAGATGGGGAAGCTCATGCGATCGCGCGCGATCACCGTGATGGGCAAGGTGTTCACCACGTTCGGGTCGTCCTGCATCAGGGCGAGGAAGCGCGTATCGAACTTGCGGTAGTTCAACGACACCTCGACGGTCAAGGTGCCCTCAGCATCCTCCGGCAGGGTCAGGCCGTAGTGCACCACATCGGCCGCGCCGGGCGGGATCTGGTGGTTGTAGAGCACGGTGAAGATGTCTTCGGCGTTGCGCGCATCGATACGCTGACCATCGCGATCCAGGACGAAGGCGTTGACGAAGTGCGCCCCTGGGTCGACGGCACCGTTGCGCGGATCCCGCGCCCCGCTGTGGGCGAGCGGTCGGCCGTCGAGGCTCGCCTTCACCTCCAGCCACACCTGGTTCGAATCCGCCGTGCCCTGGGTGAAGGGATGGCCGAGGGTGAGTGTGCGCAACACCACGTCGATCAGGTAACGCTCACCCGCCTGCAGGGTGGGCACCTGCGGGCGCAGCGGCGCGATCAACTCACCCGTTAGGTCACCACCCTCGCGGATGGCGAAGATGTCTGCGCGCAGGGCGCCCTCGAGCATCTCCCTCGACGCCTGCTCACTCCAGGGCGGGAAGTCCAGCCAGTGACCGAGGGCCGTGTTGGCCGCCGCCATCAGGTGATCGTGCACGGTGGGCGGCTCCCCGGGGGCTCGCACCTGCGCGCCGAAGTCCTCCGAGGGCATCTGCGCCAGGTGGCAGTCGTTGCACTGCTTGGCAGCCGGTGGGTAGTAGAAGCTCGAGACCCCGTGCCCGGAGACACCGCTGAGCAGCCATGTGTCGTAGTGGTTCTGGCCGCGCAGCCACTTGTAGGCGTTCACCGCCTCGGGCAGGTGCACCTTGTGGCAGGTGCCGCAGAACTCCGGCGTCTCGTGCAGGGGCTTTAAGAACGTGCGGCGATGAAACTCGGGATTGGCCCGCACCAGCAGGTGGTTGACCCACTTGCCGAGGCCCTGCTCGCTGCGCGCGAAGGGGTAGTGGCGAGGGGTTTCGATCGTGTAGTCGGCGTTGCCGCGCGGCGAATCGATGCTGGTGATCGCGTGGCAAGCGGTGCAGGTGATGCCGGCTTGGCCCGCCACCGAGTCCGGATCGAAGTCCGCCTGCACCAGCGCGCCGCTGAAGAGCGGTGCCGGGTCGTGGCAGCCCGCGCAGAACCGCGTGCCGTCGACGTTGCCGTCGCGGGCCAGCATCTCCGCGCGGGTGTTGGCGACCGAGAAGCGGTAGGCGGGATTGTTGAAGGAGGCGAAGCGGTGAGCACTCGCCGACCATCGCTCGTGGGTATCGGCGTGACAGTCGACGCAGTACTGATCGTTGACCAGCGCGTCGACCGCGATCGGTTGACCGTCCACCGTCTTCGCCAGCGACGGCGCGAGGTGGTAGCGATCGGCCTCGTCAGCCACCACCGCGCCGGGGGTGGACCACCAGTTCCACACGCCCACCGCCAAGGTGAGCGCCACCGCGACGCCGAACACCCCCGCCCCACGGCGCCAGACGATCGCGGGCCCCGCCAGACGATGCAGCACGAAAGCCCACACCACCACCAGGGGCACCAGGGTGTGCACCCAATAGAGCGATTGACGCAGCCCCGATGAGGTCAAGGGCAGCCCCGGCAGCGCCCGCGTCAACACCAGGCCCGTGACCAGCAGCACGGTGCCGGCGAGGGTCAGCACCAGCCCCATGGCCACGGCGCGTCGATTCGGGCGATGCCAGGCGTTGCGCGCATGGACCGCGGCGTAGAGCAGGAACGGCGCGATCAGCACCACGCCCAGCACGAGATGGGCGAGGAACATCACCTGGAACATGGCGCCCTGCCACGAGGCCCCGCTCAGCCACTCGAGGAGAGAGGTGCCGGCGAGGTAGACGGAGTTCACCACGAGCAGGGCGAACAGCACGAACACGCCCTGCAGCAGCACGCGCAAGCGCGGTCCGATCACCGGGCGCGGGCGCGCCCTGCCGTTGCTTGCCGTATCCATCACTTACCCGACAAGGGACGCGTGTGGTAGCGCGCGTGCAGGGCATCGCGACGCGCCAGGACGTCCAGGTCGTCGCTGCGATGGGGCATCGGGCCCACCGAATCGCCGTCGCGCGTGTACAGATCCATGTCCTTGGCCCAACCGGCGGTGTCCATCAGGTAGTGGCGCGACCAGCCGCGTGCAAGGGGCTCGGCCGTCGCCGCGAACTCCACGTGCAGCTCTTCCCCGGCGCCGATGAGCGCCAGGGCATCGTCCTGCTCGCTGACCAACTCGCGCACGTCGCCGAAGGCGGTGTAGGCACCGCGCATGTAGCGCGTGTCCCAGAAGGTCTGGCGACGAGAGTAGTCGAAGTGGGGACGGCGCTGCGCGTGGGTGGTGCGCACGGGAAATCCCACCTGTGCGAGCTCCGCTCGGCGCAGAACCAAAGGCGTCACCTGCGCGCGGGCGGGCGCCGGCTCCACCAGGGCAACCCGCAGGCGATCCCAGTAGATCTCGAGGTTGCCGCGCAGGCGCAGGTAGCGCGCCCCCGCCGGCAGGTCGTCCAGGGGCAGGGCCATGTGGCGCGGCATGCCCGCCGGATAGCCGAAGTGGGCGGCGAGCACCTGCCAATGCTCGCCGTCGGCGCTCACCTCCAGCGATGGCGGTTCATAGGTGACGTCGGCCTGCCAGGCAGCGAACAGGGTCTGCGAGTAGGGATACTCGACCCACCCATCCGCGAGCAGCCATCGCTTGCGCTCATCCTGCTCGCCCAGGGCGGCGGGGAACTCCAGGGTGAGCACCTGCGGCTCGCGCAGGCGC
>JBCBZW010000247.1 GCA_039815145.1 Pseudomonadota bacterium | reverse complement strand
GGTGGTCATCCCGGCGCCCTACTGGGTGTCCTACCCCGACATGGCGCTCCTGGCAGACGCCGAGCCGGTGATCATCCCGGCGGGACCTGAGTTGGGCTTTCGCATCACACCCGCACAACTCCAGCGCGCCATCACGCCCCGGACCCGCGTGCTGGTCCTCAACAGCCCCTCCAATCCCACCGGCGCGGTGTATGACGAGGCCCAGCTGACCGCCCTCGCCGAAGTACTGCTGCGTCATCCGCGGGTCGTGGTGTTGACCGATGATCTCTACGAACACATCCGTTGGGTAGATGAGCCGTTCAAGAACATCCTGAACGTCTGCCCCGCCCTCGCCGATCGCACGCTCGTCGTCAACGGGGTCTCCAAGGCCTACGCCATGACCGGCTGGCGCATCGGCTACGCCGCCGGACCGGCCGCCTTGGTGCGAGCGATGGTGAAGGTGCAGGGGCAATCGACGTCCGGCCCCTGCTCGGTGTCTCAGGCGGCTGCCGTCGCAGCTCTGGAGGGGGGGCTCGACTGCGTCAGGACGATGTGTCGTGCGTTCAAGGAGCGCCACGACTTCATCGTGCCCGCCCTCGATAGCCTGCCCGGCGTGGCCTGTGAACCGAACGGGGGGGCCTTCTACGCATTCGCCGATTTCCGCGAGGCCATCGCCAGCCTTCAGGGAATAGAAGACGACATCGGTCTGTGCGAGCGACTGATCGAGCACGCGGGGGTCGCCGTGGTGCCCGGCTCTGCCTTCGGCGCTCCCGGGCATGTGAGGTTGTCCTACGCGTCTAGCATCGAGGTGCTGACGGAGGCCCTTGAGCGCATTCGGGGCGTCCTGTCCCGAGGCTGACCTCGCGGCGAGTCAGGGATCCCTCGCCTCGCCGTCCGTCGCTTGAGCGAGGAGCGACTGGGTGGTGGCGAGCTGCCCCTGGAGCGCGGCGAGCTCCCGCTCCAAGGCCTGCCGCTGGCGGTTCAGATCATTGACCTTGGCAAGCCATTGCGCCCGCGCCCCCAAGCCGAGCCCATCCGCCCGCACCTGCACCTGGGCCGCCTCGAGATCGAGCTCCACCGCGTCACGTTCCTGCTGCTTGTAGCGGATCTGCTGGCGCAACGCTTTGGCGGCCTGTTCGGCCTCGAAGGCCGTTCGTCCGTCCGCGTAGGCCCGTGCAAACGCTCGCGAGAGATCGTCGGGGCACCCGGTGAAGGCGTCGTCGCCCCGAGCACCCAGGGCGAAGGCGGTCGGCTCGACGCAGTAGCGACGAAGGCCTGCCGCCGTGCCCACGCGGTAGGCCACCAGGTCCATCTTGCTCCCCTGGCGGTCGCACACGGTACGGTAGTGATCAGGCGTTTCGGGATCGGCACCGGCGGCGCCATCCTCGACCCCCAAGGCCTCCCAATCGGTGGAGGCGCAATCCAGCACCTGGAAGTTGCCGCACCCACCGAGCAGCGCGAGCATTGCGGTCAGCCACGCGCCCCCAGCGCGACACGCACAAGTCTGCCAAGGAGCCATGGGAACCTCGAGGGGCGGTGACGTTGCCTGAGTCACACAGCTTGCGCCCACCGATGGCGCTGGAGCTGTGCGCCAGACCACACTTCGCCGAGCCTTTCCCGGGCGCTGAACATAGCCTCAGTGAGGTGCCCTGACGCGGCGCCTTGGCGAGGCTTCGAGCCTCGGCCTTGGAGCCTTGACTTCTGAGGTGCGTCGCACCAGACTACGCGGCTCGCGGGCTTCCGTCCCGTGCCCAGGTATTCCCCGGTAGCTCAGTTGGTAGAGCGGGTGACTGTTAATCACTAGGTCGGCGGTTCGAGCCCGTCCCGGGGAGCCACTCTCTTCACTGCGTCTTTGCAGCGCTAGCGCCCCACCCTCCCGCTAGCAAGCTCCAGCCAGCTCATATCAACCTACCGCCAGCTATAGGCGTCCATCGCGAGCACGTCATGCATGGTGCTCGTGTGAAGCAAGGTTGCGTCGGCACTGCCGAAGGCCCCTAACAGGACGAACAGAGGCATCAGGTGTTCCTGCGTGGGGTGGTTGCGCTGTGCGAAAGGTGCCTCCGTGCGATACGCCTGCAGGGCCTGCATATCCTGCCTCGACACAGCCTCGTGGACCCACGCGCGAAAGGCCTCTACCCAATGCGGTGTATCACCACGCTGACCGCGCTCCGGCACCGCGTGGGTGAGGGATCCAGACCCGATCAGCAGCGCATCCTCGGGCAGTGCGTCCCCCAGCGCAGCCCCGAGCTGAACATGGCGTTCGGCCTGTCCAGCCGCATCGCCGGCTTCGCACAGCAGACTCACCTGCACCACTGGCACATTCGCCTGAGGGAATAGCTCCAGCAACGGCACCCATGCGCCGTGATCGAACCCCCGTCGTGCCGTCTCCTGCACCGAGCAGAGCGCGCCTGCTCTGCGCATCGATTCGACGAGCGAATGAGCTATTTCGGGCGCTCCAGGCGCGGCGTAGGTCAACTGATAGAGCGGCGCCGGGAAGCCGTAGAAGTCGTACACCGTGGGTGGGGCGGGGTCAGCACTGATCTGCACTTCGGGCTGCTCGTGGTGGGCAGACACCAGCACCACCGAAGAGGGAGCGGTCATCCGCTCCCCCAGCGTGCGCCAGAACGTTCGTGCGGGGTGAGCGCCCAACAGGATGTCGGGCGCTCCGTGCGAGAGAAACAAACCGCGCATGGCGAGACGGTCAGGCCGCGGCGATGACTGCGGCGCTGGGCGCATCGGCCCGACGCGGCACCGACAGGCGCAGTCGCCATTCGCCAGCGCCCAAGAGCAGTTGGACCGCGGTGGTTAGGGCGAGGAACGCCGGGAACTCCCAGCCGCCGCCCGTGTTGGTGAACAACCATCCGGCGCCACTGTGAGCCCAGGTGGCCCCCAGGCTCACGCCCAGCAGCGCGAGCGCGACCGGGCGAACCGCGACGCCTGCCAGCATGGCCAGCCCGCCTACGGCTTCCGCCGCGAAGACACCGTACGCGAGCCACCCCGGCAGGCCGATCGAGCCGAAGAACTGCGCCGTGCCCGGCAGGGTGAATACGAACAACTTCAGGTACACGCTGTGCGCCAGGAAGACCGCCCCGAGGCCTAAGCGAAGGGTCAGGGCAGCAGCGTTGTGGGATTGACTGG
The DNA here is from genome assembly GCA_039815145.1 of Pseudomonadota bacterium. Lineage (NCBI taxonomy): Bacteria > Pseudomonadati > Pseudomonadota > Pseudomonadota bacterium. Next base: position 552 of record JBCBZW010000247.1, on the reverse strand, counting down.
TGGTCATTTGCTCATCTCCAAGTATCGAGTTGCTGGGGCACCGTCAGTGCCGATGGAGACAGGCTACGACTTGCAGAATCGCTTCGATAGATAGATTATCGAAAGCTGATATTGCAATTCTGCAAGGCGTGCACACGCGATGAACTGGAACGACATACCGATCGCCCTGGCGGTGGCCAAACACGGCTCGCTGTCAGGCGCTGCGCAGGCGCTCGGGAAGAACCATTCCACCGTGTTTCGTCGCCTCGCCGCCCTCGAGCAGGACCTGGGCGTTCGCCTCTTCGACCGCCTGCCGACGGGCTATACCGCCACCGCCACCGGCAGCGAACTCCTGGCCCACGCCGAGCGCGCGGCGGATGCCGTGGACGACCTCGCCCGCGCCGCCCTGGGACGAGACGATCGCCCCGCCGGCGACGTGCGCCTGACCACCAACGCCAACCTGGCCGCCGATCACGTGGCGCCGATCCTGGCACGCCTCGCCACCACCCACCCCGACCTGCGCGTCGAGGTGATCGTGAGCGACTCCGAATACGACCTCACCCGTCGCGAGGC
>JBCBZW010000246.1 GCA_039815145.1 Pseudomonadota bacterium | reverse complement strand
GCTTGGCGTTTACGCACGACTGATGCGACTCGACCGCCCTGTGGGTATCTGGCTGTTGGCCTGGCCCATGCTCTGGGCGTTGTGGATTGCCGGCGAAGGTCACGGGGTGCTCGAAGCGGCGACGGGCTCCACATCCTCCAAACGCGGGTCGCGCAGGTATTCCTCGCTCCGGATACCCAGCTCCCGAATATCCCGCAGGTCGTCGAGCACCAGGCCGATGAAGACGTCGGAGGCATCCCAATCACCGTCATCTCCGGAGAACTCTTCTTCATCCCGCGGCCGCAGGAGCACCGCGGCCCGGCCCTCGTCAATGAAGCGACAGCGCACCGCCTGGCGCGAGTCCCCGAGCAGGCGGCGGACGTCACCGTATTCCCAATCCCACAGCCACAACTCCCCTTCGAAGCTATACCCGCCGTCATAGCGACCGGTGCCGATCAACGCGGCGAATCGCTCGGTGCGCCACAGACCCGTCGGCACCCCGACCTCGCCGAATCGTGACGGCGTACAAAGCGTAGGGTCACCGGCCGGCGTCCCGCTCCTTGATCCAGCCCCTGGAGCGCTTGTCACGGTGCTTTCCGGGGACCCGGGGGCGCTCCTCATCCTGCGTCTCGGGGTACTCCACGAAGACCGCGGCGAGCAGGCGCTCGCGCGCCGGGATGCCGACGCGCTCGAAGAATTCGGGCGTGCGCAGCTTGCCGCCGCTCGACCAATAGGTGCCCATGCCGTGGGCCGTGAGCATCAGGAGCAGGTTCTGGACCATCGACGACGCGGCGGCCAGGTGCTCTTCGTCTTGGGCGATCTTCGCCGCGCTGCGTTCTTCGAGGTCGTAGAACTGCGGCAGCCACGTCACCACCACGAGGGCCCCGCAGGCGTTCAGCATCGCCAGGATCTTGTTCTGCACGGTCAAGTCCGGAAACCACTCCAAGAGCTTCGGCGCCATCGCCTGGCACTCGCCGTGCCAAAACACGTGGGCTCGCCACGGCTCGGCGAGGCCGTCTTCGCCGAGGGCGTAGTGAAACGGTGCCCACCCCGCCACTTCGAGGGCTTCAAGCACCGTCGACCGGTGACGCGACGCGACGTCGGGCGAAAACGTCGCCCGGTCCTCCGGCCCGCCGAGCACCTTTAGGGTTTTCCGCTCCTTGATCACCGCCGCAACGGTGTCCGCAATCTCGTGACTTCGTGACATGGACGCTCCTGGAATCGATCAAGAACCGCGCTTCGCAGCCGGTACTAGAGCACGACGGAGCCCCCAATTCCAGGGGTCGAGCCACGCTGACGCCGACCCACGAGATCCCCCTGGACCGGATGCGCTCATTACTTGGCCCGCGGGCTGGCCTACTCTCCGCGTTTTCTCTCCTCGCCGCCGCCACAAAGCCCCCGACGGGCGTCCGAAATCGCCCGCCGGATGTCCGCAGGCGGACGCCTACCGGGCGCGCAAGGCCCGCAGAGAGCGCCCACGGCATGGCATGCTTCCTGCTCTCTAAAGGGCTTTGGACCACCGGCCACCCAGGGAAGACTATGCTCGAATCCCTACTCATCGATCTTCGCCACACCGTCCGCAGCTTCGGTCGAGACCGTAGTTTCACGGTCACCGCCGTGCTCATCCTGGCCCTCGGTATCGGCGCCACGAGCTCGATCTTCAGCGTCGCCTACGGCGTCTTGCTCCGTCCGTTGCCCTATCCGCAGCCGAACGAGCTGGTACGCCTTTGGCCGGACCAGCTCGTCAACAAGCGGACGCTGATGGCGATCGAGGGAAGCGTGCCGGCGTTCGAGGCCGTCTCGGGCTTCGGCACCTGGCGAACCGCTCTCACCGAAGGCGGCGAGCCCTTCGGGTCCTTTGATCGGATTAGAGGTTTATTGCGGTGCCTAAGCAAAAACACAGCGAAAAGAGTTCGTTCGTACGGCCTGAGCGTGGGGCAGGCCCGGGGCTTGCTCATCCGGTACCCCGGCGGGGCCGGGTACGCCAACGCCTTGGCGATCGTGTTCCGTGAGTGACCTAACTCCCACGCGATCTCACGCTGGCTAAAACCCTCGATCTCATGCATCCGTCGTATCTGCTCGTAGTCGTCCAATGTAAGCACCTTCCGGGCCCCGCTGAGGGAGGTAGTGTCCTGCAAGTTGCGCACTTTGGTTGAAGCGATCTCCGAGGGATGGTCGGTGGGTTGGGCCGCAGTGAGCGTAGCGAACGCAGGGCCAACCCACCAGCGCGTGGCTACACCGCTACGCTTAAGTTCTTCTCTTCTTCCTGCTGCCTGCGTTCGTGTTCCAGATCGTACAGCCGCTGCATATCCATGTACCGCCGCGTGCCCCACTTGGTCCCGGCCACGTGACGTAGCCTGGCTGCACTCAGCATCAACGCCGAGTTGCCGTCGGGGAACGCGCCGACCACCTTCGTCCGTCGCTTGATCTCCTTCATCACACGCTCCAGGGGGTTGTTCGTCCGCAGACGCTGCCAGTGCTCACGCGGGAAGCTCATGTACGTCAGCGTCTGCTCCACTGTCTCACGCACGAACTCGGCCGCCTTCTTCAGCCTCATGCCCTCGCGTTTTTGAACCACATCCTCGGCCTTCTTCAACGCCGCGGCACGGTCCTCCTGGGCGTGGATCGCCTTGAGCATCGCCGACAACTCCTTCACCTTGCCCTTGGGCACGCAGCTCCACGCGTTGCGGTACCAGTGCACCACACACCGCTGCCACTGGCCCTCGGGGAACACCTCCCCCAATGACTCGACCAGGCCCAGGCAAGCGTCGGACACGAACAGACGCGTGCCGCCCAGCCCGCGTTCTTTGAGCTGACGCAGGAACTTGAGCCACGACGCCTTGTCCTCCTTGCCGCCCTCGGCGATCCCCAGCACCTCCCGGTAGCCGTCCTCAGCAACACCAATCGCCACCAGGATCGCCACGTTCTTCACCTCCCCGCCCCAGCTCCGCTTGAGGTACGTGCCATCGAGATACACATACGGATGCCTGCCCTCGATCGGCTTGTTCCGCCATTCATCGATCTGCTCATAAACCTTCTGGTTCAACGCGCTAACGGTGGATGGCGACACCCGCGTGCCCCACAACGCCTCGGTGATGTCCTCGACCCGACGAACGCTCACGCCCGCCAGGTACATCTCGATCAGCGATTCCTCCACGCTGCTCTCACGACGCTTGTAACGCTCGATGATCTGCGTCTCGAACGGCAGCGACCTCAATCTCGGCACCTTCAACGCCACCTCACCCGCCTTCGTCTGCAACTTCCGGCTGTAGCTGCCCGCCCGCGTGTCCTTCCTCGCATCGGTCCGCTCGTACTTCCAGGCCCCGCACAGCTGCTTGGCCTCCGCCTCCAGCAAGCCATTAAGCGTCTGCTCGACACTCTCCCGCACGACCCTGTCCACGTGCCCGCGGACCTGGGCCTCATCGATCTTGAAAGCCCCTTGGATCGGGGAATCGTTGCCTGTAACATCGTCTGTCATAGTGGTTCTCCAGTGAATGGGTTGCGTCAACAACAACAACATCCGCTCGGAGGACCGCCTTTTCAAATAGCGCATAATTCAGAACGTTATCCTGAGGGATTAAATCCCGCCAGCTTCGGCCCAAAGTCGGTGGCTCACTTTTCAGTGCATGTTATCTCGGGCGCCATCCAGCACCTGGCTGGCATGAAGGATTCCAAGATCATCGTGGCCATCAACAAGGACGAAGAGGCACCTATCTTCCAGGTCGCCGATTATGG
>JBCBZW010000245.1 GCA_039815145.1 Pseudomonadota bacterium | reverse complement strand
CGCACCTTCCCGGAGCTGTTCGAGGACTACCTCATCCGGCCCGTGGACGACTACCCCACGCGCCTGTTCGATACCCTGGCCTCGCTCGTGCCCGACGTGGAAGACCCCACCGTCGCCGTGCTCACCCCGGGCATCTACAACTCCGCTTACTTCGAGCACTCGTTCCTGGCTCAGGAGATGGGCGCCTACCTGGTCGAGGGCAAGGACCTGGTGGTCGACGACAACGACGAGGTGTTCGTGCGCACGATCGGCGGTCTCGACCGCGTGCACGTGATCTACCGCCGCATCGACGATCTGTTCATGGACCCGGAGGTGTTCCGCGAGGACTCCGTGCTCGGCGCCGCCGGCCTCATGCGCGCCTGGCGCGCGGGCAAGGTGGCGATCGCCAACGCCCCCGGCTGCGGCGTCGCCGACGACAAGCTGGTGTACACCTACAGCGACGCCATCATCCGCTACTACCTCGACCAGGACCCGATCCTGCCCGTGGTGCCCACCTTCCGCTGCCACCTGAAGGCCGAGCGCGACCACGTGCTGGAGCACCTGGAGGACCTGGTGGTGAAGCCGGTGAGCGAGTCGGGCGGCTACGGCATGCTCATCGGCCCCCAGTCGACCAAGGCCGAGCGCGAGCAGTTCGCACGCAAGATCCGCAGCAACCCGCGCAACTTCGTCGCCCAGCCGATGCTGAAGCTCTCCACCGCACCCACCATCATCGACCTGGATGCGGCGCCGAGACACCTCGACCTGCGGCCCTTCATTCTGAGTGGCGCGGACCAGTGGGTGACCGCCGGTGGCCTCACCCGCGTGGCCTTGGTGGAGGGTTCCACCGTGGTGAACTCCTCCCAGGGTGGCGGTAGTAAGGACACCTGGATCGTGGATGATTCCTAGGACATTGGAATGCTTCTTTCTAAGGTAGCAGAGCGCGTCTACTGGATGGCGCGCTACGTGGAACGGGCCGAGAACACGGCGCGCCTGATCCAGGCCAATACGCGCATGATGCTCGACCTACCCATGCGTCATCAGGACGGCTGGCGCACGCTGGTGGTGATCACCGGCAGCAACGACCTCTACAGCGAGCAGTACGAGCAGGTCGAGGAGCGCACGGTCAGCCGCTTCCTGATCAGTGATCGGCAAAACCCCGGCTCGATTCGAAGCAGCTTGAACGCCGCGCGAGAGAACGCCCGCACCTTGCGCGACATCCTGCCGCGCCAGGCCTGGGAGTGCTTGAACGAGCTGTGCCTCTACGCGTCGAACGAACTCGCCGGGAATCTCTCACGCACCCGCCAGGCAGAGCGACTACACGGCGTTATCGAACGAGCGGGCACCTTCGCCGGCGCCCTCTCCAACACGATGCTGCACGATGAGGCCTACGAGTTTCTTCGTATCGGTCGCAACCTCGAGCGCGCAGACATGACGACGCGTTTGATCGACGTCCGCTCGGTAAACCTCATGATGCTCGATACGGATGACAAGTTCCTGATAGAGCAAGCTCAGTGGCGTGCTGTGCTGGCAGCTCTATCTGCCAGCACCGGCATCAGGCGACGCAAGCAGCGCCGCCTCACGCAAACGGCCGTGCTTCAATTCGTCGTCAAGGACGATGCCTTTCCGCGTTCCTTCGCCTACTGTGCGGGCGTGACGCGCACAGCGCTGCAACGCCTGCCGCGCAGCCGAGCCTTGGTGCGCAGTTGCAACGAGATTCTCGAGCGCGTCGCACAAGCGGATCTCGCGCGCATGGCCCCGGAAGATCTGCACAGCTTCGTCGATCAACGGCAGATCGAGATAGCCGACCTGCACGCGCGCATCGAATCCACCTACCTGCAGCTGAGCTAGGATTCCCTCAGTCGCCGATGGCGACGACCGTCCGCCCGGTGACCTTGCCATCCATATAGGCACCGAACACATTCGGTAGGTTGTCGAAGCTCACCGTTCGGTGGGCGATCTTATCGAGATGACGCGGACGCAGATCGCCGAACAGCCGCGACCACACAGCGAGGCGCAGCTCGCGAGGTGTCTCCACGGAGTTCACGCCGAGCAGGGAGACTCCGCGCAGAATGAAGGGCATGACGGTGGTGCTGAGCTTGTGGCTCGCTGCCAGTCCGATGCTCGCCACACTGCCACCGTAAGCAGTACTGGCGATCATCCACGCGAGGAGGTCGCCGCCCACGTTATCGATGGCGCCGCCGAGACGAGCCGCCTCCAGGGGTTTGCCAGGCAGGTCCAGGCCCGCCGGCGACAGCACATCCTTCGCGCCGATTCCCGTGAGCCAGTCCACCGCCTCGGCCTTCGATGACAGGGCCATCACCTCGTAGCCCGCGCCGGCCAACATATCCACCGCCAGTGATCCCACGCCGCCCGAGGCGCCGGACACTGCTATCGGACCTAAGGCGGGCGTTTGCCCGGTGAGCTCCATGCGGTGCACGGCGAGGCCGGCGGTGAAGCCCGCGGTGCCCAGCTGCATCGCCTCGAAGGGCGTGACGCCTTCAGGCAGGGGGATGACCTCGTCGCCGTCGATGCGCAGGTGGGTGGCGTAGCCGCCGTCGCGGGTCTCGCTCAAGCCGCTACCGGTCACCACCACCTTCTGGCCGGGCGCGTAGCGTTCGTCGGCGCTGCTCAGCACTTCGCCGGCCGCGTCGATGCCACCGTTCAAGGGGTAGGTGCGCAGGATGGGCGAGGCGCCAGTCGCTGCCAGGGCATCTTTGTAGTTGATGCTCGAGTACTCGACGCGGATCAGCACATCGCCAGGGGTGAGGTCGGCGATCGGCAACTCCACGACGTTGGCGTCACCGCGTGCGGCGATACGAAAGGCGCGGCACTGGCCGGCGTCGGCGTTGTCCCCCATGGACGGGCTCCTGCTTGGTGGTGGCGGGCGGCGACGGACGCGCCGCCGAGGGCGCTATTGTGCGCGGCGCGCCAGCCAGACCTCCAGCCCCTGCACGTTGAGGCCGATGTCCGGTCCGAGCAGTTCGAGGCGGCGCTCGTCATCGCGATCGAAGCCATGGGCGTCGAGGCGCTGGTGCAGGAAGTCGGTCATCCCGGCCTCGAGGCGGGCCGTACGGTCCGCGGCGTCGGCGTGGGCCGTGGCCAGGGCGACGAAGCCGTCCAGGCACACATGGAGGTCGTGCGCGAGGCGATCCACTTCCGCCACCCGCGAGTAGTGGGTGAGGAACATCGCGTGGGGGCGATAGGCCTGCAGGCGATCGATCGAGGCGTGGGCGGCCGGCGGATCGAAGTGCACCGGCGTGGTGGTGGGGAAGATGAAGGGGCCGTTGGCCGTGTCCAGCTCACGGTAGGACACGCCGAAGGTATCGCCCGTGAAGATGGCCTGGGCGTCGTGATCGACGAGGCAGTAGTGGTGGCGGGCGTGGCCCTCCGTGTGGATGGCCTCGAGGTCGCGCCCACCCAAGCGGAAGCGTTCGCCATCAGCGGCGATATGAACGCGATCCTCGGGGATCTGGGCGATATCCCCGTACATGTGCCGGAATGGTTCTTCGCCGTAAACGGCGACGCTGCCAGCGACCAGCTTGCTGGGTTCGATCAGATGGCGTGCGCCCCGCGGGTGTATGACCACCTTGGCGTTGAGCAGGGACGGCAGCAGGGCACCCGCGCCCCCCGCATGGTCGAGGTGGACGTGGGTGACGAACACGTAGTCCACCACCGCCGGATCGATGCCGAGTTCGCCCAGGGCCTCGAGGATGTGGGGCACCGAGTGTCCGGTGCCCGTATCCACGATCGCGGCCCGCCCGCCGTCGGTGATGACGTGGACCGCGTCGAAGCCCGGCCGGATCAGGGCCGAGTCCACGGCGGT
>JBCBZW010000244.1 GCA_039815145.1 Pseudomonadota bacterium | reverse complement strand
TTGCTCGCTTTCGTTAACCCCAGACAAATAAACCTTGAAGACGGTAAGTGATGGCTTACTGTCTTCTCTTTTTAATAGGAGAACCCTATGCATATCTATAAACGCGTATATGAAACCTGTCATCGTCACCTGATGAATTGGTCCGAATTTGAAGGACTGATACGTCAGGGAGTCGCAAGGCGAGAAGACGATGCAACGGATAGTGAGGGCAGCGTTGCCTTTACTCAGCGCCCCCTGGTGAAACTCTTCACGCCGGATGCTCAGGCCACCTGGTTGCTCTCAGAACTTGATCCAGAGGAACCTGAACTTGCCTTTGGTCTCTGTGACCTGGGTCTGGGATTCCTCGAGCTCGGTGATGTTTCCATCATTGAATTGGTGAAGTTACGGGGACCTCTCGGCTTACCGGTGGAGCAAGACCAGCACTTCACGGCCAAACTGTCCCTCTGGGACTATGCCCAACAAGCTCGTCAGCATCAGCGCACTGTCGCTTGAGACGGATCAGTAAGAAAAATTTGTTCAGTTCGACGTTCGGTCGGACGGAGCAATACCCTGTGACTGCGATCGCAGGATTTAATGTAAACCCTTCAAAATAGGAGGACCTATGGAAATAACAACTGTTAAATGGTTGTGTTTGGTGAGTGCCGTCGGTGGCGCATTGCTTTTACTCGGGTGTCAAGCTCTGGAGGAGCGCATATCGGCTTGGTGGAAACGTCGCCATCAGGTGGATAATGCGTTGCTGGAAGCGGTGAAGGCGCTGTCGAAGCAAGTGGCTGCTTTGCCGCAAGCGGCGGCCATTGAAGCGCTGGTCGCCCAAGTGCCGCGCCTGGAAAAACGGGGGAGAGGACACACGACACCGACGAAAGGTCACATCAACGGTGCCGCAGCCTCATCCACCCACACTCAATTGAATGACTAACAAACCTAAACCGAAAAGACAAGAAGGGGCTGCCACTGGCGGCCCTTTTTTAATGCAAAGGATGAATATGACGACATTAAAAAATGAGAATGACGCTTTATCGATCACCTTGCTATGCGGAGAGGGGGAGTTTCAGACTGCTGATGCCGTGCTGATGCTAGAGCAGCAGGTGGATATCGCCTCCCGGCAGAGCCTGATGCCCTATGATGACGGTCGCTCCTGGGTAATCGTAGATGACCGACTGGTGATGCTCGGAGCAGTCGCCCACGCGATGATCAACGGGGCCACGGCCCAGCTAGCCAACTGGCATCACCAGGGCTGGCTAGCAATTTACCCTTCTCTGGAGCAGATTCCGGGAGATACCTTCCGGGTGCTGTGGTTCGAGAATGCCTATGTGCTCGCGCCCTATCCCCCAGGGCAAGGACATCACTCTGGCTAGTAACCGTTACCCGCTGGTTATCCAGTGCGGCATACGAAACCCCTAGCACAATCACGACGAGCCCGCACTCGACTCGCCGCCCAGCGGATACAACCGTGGACACGCCGCTGGGTGTCGACCAGGCAAACCTGCGGGATCTGTTGCGAGTCTTGTACCACGCGGGCACAGCGCCGCGTGTGCTGTACATACACAGCTGCTGGGGACAATGGATGCTCAATCTAGTGTCGGGCGGCTTCGGACAAGCCACTCTGCACCGCGATACCCACCCCTATCCCCCGAGCGCGGCTGCCCACATTGCCGCCTCCGTACCCGCACCTTCGCTGATACACGCCGCCCCTTCCGGCGCATGGCCATCACCGCGCTCATCTCCGAGGCTGACCGATACCTCGATGCCAACGGCACCCCATTCTTGACCGCCGACGTCGACATGTCCCAGCCCATCGATCTCTCTGATGAGCAGCCGCCGCCTACACCGCCCGAGCCTACCGCAACGGCCCCGGCCCTTGCCAGAGCTGCCACGACCGACTACGCCGCTACCATTGTCCGCTACACCCGCCTCACCGCGCGCCTTGCGGGCGCTGCGGCCATCGTCGACGCCGTTCGCGCGGCCGACGCAGCCTACGCTGCCCACGAGGCCATCCACCTTGCGAATGCGGCTGCTGTAGCGGACGCGGCACACGCCGTAGATGCGGCGTTCGCGGCTCGCGAAGCGACGCGCCGTGCGCGCGCTGCCGCTGTTGTCGATGCCGCGCAAGCTGCGGATGCTGGCTTCGCCGCCCACGAAGCCACATGCCGGGCGGACGCCGCCGCCGCGGCTGCCGCCGCACACGCGGCCAATGTTGCCGTGGCCACGCACGAAGCCGCACTCGCCGCCGGGCTGAGGCAGCGGCACTTGCCGCAGACCGCCGACACGCCACTGCCGCGGCGCCGGCAGCCTTTGCTGCCACTGCGACCCCGGCTGCGTCGCCGGTTGCGCCGTCGCAGTGTCCGTCGACGAAAGCAGCGAAGCGGCGCGCTGTCGCCGCAGGTCCCGCCTCGTGAGAGGCGGCGCAGCAGGAAGAGGTGCAACCCCAGGCGCCATAGGAGGGCGGTGTCGCGTTCGGCGTCGGTGCGGGCGTTGAGGTGCCAGCCCACGACGTCGGCCGCGCCTGCCGCCCACCCTGCGACCCCTCGACGCGTCGCTCCAGCCCTGGCTCTCCACCGAGACCCCACCGACCTGCGCCAGGCAACTCATGCCGTCGACCTCGAGGTTTGATCGCCCCGCCAATGACGACCATCTGGACTGTCCCGTCTGCCCTGCGCGAACCACGGGCAGCTGCCGTGAGCACCGCCCTCGCCGCCGGCTTTCGCCGCGACGTGGCTGCCAAGCGCACGCGCCGCCCGACGAGCCTTCATTCCGACGACCTCGCGCTCCGTCTTATTCGGGCTAATGAGCTCGGCAAAGCAACGCGTGCCATCCTCAACACCGAACTCGGAGACACGTCTGATCCGGCTACTATGGTCGAGGTCCGCGCCAAGCGCCCTGGCCGCAAGGAGGCCGTCCCAGGCAAAATCGCCGAGTTCGACAACGTCCCCGAGTTGGCCGTCGAGCTGCGGGAGACGTACGCCCACCTCGCCCGGATGAGCCCCGATCGCATGCGCGACGAGCAGCTCATCGTTCTTGCGAACGGCCACTTCAACGACCCTGTGGCCGCCGCGGTGATGACCCGCATCGACGCTTTCGAGTCGCTTTACGTTCAAGGCCGCCTTCCCGATTGGTACATGTGCTTTACCAGCGCCGCGCGTATGCTCACCATCAAAAAGCGGGTCCCTGAGCCCAACGGCACGCGCCCGCCCGTCCGGCCCGTGGCGCCCGGCAACGTCTCCCGCAGCGCAACGACCCGAGCCGTCGTCAGCGGCGGGTATGGAGGTAGAGCGTTTCCGCTGATTAAACCTTAGTGGGGTGGTGGTCAGCGGTCTCAAGGGTAACATTCTGCAGGTGCTCCAGCCCCACCGAGTTGCGGCTGGCGCATCAAGCGGGAGTGGGGTCGGAGGGGTCGGTCGAGTGGGGAGTCGCCATGGGTAAAGAAAGCGCCGTGGGTTAAGAGGCTGATGCCGCTCTTGGGTAACCCCAAGCGAAGGGCGAAGGCCAAGAGGACGTAATTCATCGTTGAGGATGTGCAGGCCAGGCGCCGCGACGTTGGGTGGGCAGCGGGCGTGAACGTCGTCGGCGATGGCGAGAGCGTAGTCGTCGTGTGAACGAAGAATGGCGTCGTAGGCGACGAGAGCTGTTTGGAGCGCCAAGGCGAAGTCAGCCGAGGCAGCCGGGTCCCCTTGTTGGACCCCTTCAGACGACGCAAAGGGGGCGCGGACAAGGCCGGTGGGGCTCTCGAAATAGATGGCCGACTCGGCCGCAAGAACCTGGTGGCGGAAGCGGCCGAAGGCGCGAAGCATTTGTCTACGGAGGCGTCCC
>JBCBZW010000243.1 GCA_039815145.1 Pseudomonadota bacterium | reverse complement strand
TTATCTTTTTATGGATTTCCGGCATTCTTTTTCATGTGGCCTGGCAAGGCAACTTTGAGATATGGATTAAAGATCCGCTGAATACATCACCCATTGCCCATGCCATTTGGGACCCGCAGTTTGGACCGGCTGCCATTGACGCGTTTACCCAAGCAGGGGCTGGTAACCCAGTTGATCTGTGTTACTCGGGGGTTTATCACTGGTGGTACACCATCGGGATGCGCACCAATGGCCCAGCGCTTGCTCGATTGCTTTCGGTCGCTGAACGCCCTGGTGGTCTACATCACGCTCGGGCCGACGATGGCCGACTACAGCGACGCGCCCGCGCACCTGCGCAAGTGGTTCGAAGCCACCCGCAATCACGTCGGGCGGCCGGAGCACGAGATCGTGCCGGCGCTCGCCCCGCACCCGGGCGACGTGGTGCTGAACAAGACCACCATCGGCGCCTTCGGCTCCACGGCCATCGACAGCGTGCTGCGCGCCCGCGGCATCGAGGAGATCGTGGTGACCGGCGTCTCCACCAACAACTGCGTGGGCATGACGGCCATGGAAGCGGCCGATCGCCAGTACGGCGTAGCCCTGGTGAGCGATGCCACGGGCACCTGCAGCGACGCCATGCAGGACGCCACGCTCACGAGCTTTCGTCGCCTGTGGGGGCGGGTGGCTAGCACCGATGAGGTGATCGCGGAGATGAAGAGCGCTGTGACCGCTTCTTGAGCGATGGAAGGCGTGAGGCGCCCACTCGCGGGCTGCTCGCCGGCGTCGTCTTCGTCATCGCCGGCGCGGTGTTGCTCTCCTTCAAGGGCATCGTCGCCAAGCTGATGTACGCCCAAGGGGGCGATCCCGTGACCGTCTCGGCCGTGCGCTCCGTGCTCGCCGTGCCGGGCTTCTGGGCCTGGGCGCTGCTGCGCGTGGGCCCCAAGCGCCTGTTCGCCGTGCCGCCCGCCATCCTGCTGCCGGTGATCGGCGTGGGACTGCTGAGCTACTACGCGGGCGCCATGGTCAACTTCTACGCCCTGACCATGATCGACGCCGCCCTCGAACGCATGCTGCTGTTCACCTACCCCCTGCTGGTGGTGACGGCGCTCGCGCTCATCGAGCGCCGACTCCCGGGGCGACGGGTGCTGGTGGCGATGGCGGTGACCTACGGCGGGGTGGTGCTGGCGGTGGGCGGCCTAGACGCCACCCTGCTGCAGGCCAACGCCCTCGGCGCAGGCCTGACCTTGCTGTCAGCTGCCGGCGTCGCCGCGTACTACATGGTCAACGCGAACGTTAGTCAGAAGATCGGCAGCCAGACCTTCACGGTGTACGCCATGACCGCTGCGGGCGTCGGCATGGGTGCGCATCTGCTGTTTACCCGCAGCTTCGCGGACCTCGCGGCCCTGCCCACCGAGTTTTGGACCTTGATGGCCTTCATGGTGGTGGCGGTGACCGTGCTGCCGCTGTTCCTGATGGGGGTGGGGATCGCCCGGGTGGGGGCGGCGCGCGGCAGTCTCATCAGCGCGATCGGCCCTGCGGCCACCGTGTTCGCGGCCTACCTGGTCCTCGGTGAGACGCTCACGCTCGCGCAGGTGGTGGGCAGTGGGCTGATCGTGGCCGGGATTCTCGTGTTGGAGGCGCGCCGCCGGGCCTGAGGCGCCCCCCGGTCACTCAGTCGGCGGCTTTTCGCTACAATCCTCCGCCGGCAGTCACGCCCCACGAACGGAGTAGCGCATGAGCAACCCAGTTGCCGTCTTCGACACCAGCGAAGGCACCTTCAAGGCCGAGATCTACCTCAAGGAAATGCCGATCACGGGTCAGAACTTCGTCGACCTCGCCAAGAGCGGCTTCTACGACGGCCTGCATTTCCACCGCGTCATCCCGCGCTTCATGCTGCAGTTCGGTTGCCCCCACTCTAAGGATCCGAACTCCCCTCGCGCGGGCACCGGCGGCCCGCCCCACGGAAGCATCGACGATGAGTTCCTGGAGGACGCCAAGTTCTCCAACGAGCCTGGCACCCTCAGCATGGCGAACACGGGCCAGCCGAACAGCGGTGGCTCCCAGTTCTTCATCAACACCTCCGCCAACACCTTCCTCGACTGGTTCGACACGCAGACCGAATCGAAGCACCCCGTGTTCGGCAAGGTCACGGAGGGCATGGACGTGGTGAAGGCGATCGAAGGTCACGGCAGCAGCAGCGGCAAGACCGACAAGCCCTTGCGCATGAACAGCATCACCATCGAGGAAGCGGAGTAGCTCCTCGCCCGCCCGTCTAGCGCCGCCGAGTGCGGCGCCGGCTAGTTCGCCAGCTGGCGATACTGATCCGGCAGGGGCCGCGCGCCCCAACGGGCCTCCTCTGCGGTTCGCGCCACCTGCGCGATGAGTTCGCTCGAGGCATCGCGGTCGCCCGATGCCTCGAGCACGGCGGCACGCGCCACCGCTTCGGAGAGCGCCGCTTCGAACACGCCTAAGGCCGTCGCCTGTTCGCGCACCTCATCGAGGATAGCGAGCGCCGCCTGCGCATCGGCGTCGGGTCCGTCGTTTCGACACAGGGCCAGGCGCGCCATCGCCCGCAAGCGGTACACGCCGTGCTCCTGTCCCTCAGCCCTCGCGTCGAGCTCGCCACACGCCTCGCGTCGTGCCGAGGGCGAGTGGTGCAGGTCGAAGTTGGTGTTCTCGATGGCGATGGAGAGAGCGAAGTAGGCGGCGCCCTCGTCTAGGGCGGCGCTGGCGGCGTCGAGGTGCTCACGGGCTTGCTCGAGCTGCCCCCGCTGCGCGGCGATGCGCGCCAGCACCACCTGCGCTTCGGCCACGCTGGCGCTGAGGCCGAGGTTGGAGAAGGTCTTGGCGATCTCGCTCATCGCCCCGTGCGCAGCGGCGAGGTCACCGCCGAAGAAGTCGTTCATGGCGAGTTCGTAGGACGCTTCGAGGGCGAGGTTGCCTTCGGGGCGTTCCACCGCGTTGGCCTTTGCCTGCTCCATCAGCTCGCGGGCGAGGTCACGCTTGCCCTGTCGCAGGGCGATCTGACCGCGCCGATAGGGCAGCCAGGCAATACCGATGCGATCGTCGACCTCGCCGAACACCACCTCCGCCTGGTCGATGATCTCCAAGGCTTCGACGTAGCGACCGAGCTTGAAGAGGGAGACGCCGATGTTCTCCAGGGCGATCGCGTAGCGCTTTCGGTTACCGCGCTCGAGTTGATAGGCGGCGGTCTGCTGCTTGAGGGCGAGTCCGCGGCCGAGCCAGCCGTGCAGATCGTAGGCCACGGCGAGGGAGTTGTGCGAGGCGGCGAGCTGCGGCTCGTTACCCATGGCCTTGGCGAGGCCTACCGATTGTTCCAGATAGCCGAGGTAGCCCTCCATGTTGGCTTCGGCGTACTCGTGGCTGGCCAGTTGGCGCAGGATCTCCGGTTCGCGTGATTGGATGTTCAGGCGCTGAAAGATCTCCCGCGCCTCCAGGAATACCCTCGGATTGTAGTTGTCATCGCAACGACCGCTCGCGACCAGCGCCTCGGCGAGGGCGTAGTCGTCGGCCTGGGCGGTGGCCTTCTCGCGGGCCGTCGCGGTGAGCGCGAGGCAGCGCGCGTAGTCCCCCACGTTGTACCAGTACCAAGCCTCGGAGAGATCGATCCGCGGGTCCTCGCCCGCTGGGGCGGGCAGGCGGCGTGCGGCGGCGATCTGCGCCTCGAAGCCATCGCCGTCATCTTGACTGGCCAGGCTCTCGGCCAGGGCGAGGTGATAGTCGAGGTTGTTGGGGTGGAACTCCTTGAGCGCCGAGAACACCTGTTTGGCGCGGGGCCAGTCTTCGCTGCGCTGGGCCAGCTGGGCCTCGAGCTCGAGCTGGCGTTGGCGCGAGAGGGGGCTGGCCGCGCGGAAGGCGCGTGCCGACTCGTTCACCGCGTTGCTGGC
>JBCBZW010000242.1 GCA_039815145.1 Pseudomonadota bacterium | reverse complement strand
CGATAGCGATCTCGGGGCCCGCACCGGTCAAATCCAGCACGCAGCTCAGCGCATCCTCGTCCTGGTCTGCCGCCGTCCAACTGAAGGTCACGACCTCTCCCAGCGCTACGTTCGCGTCCGAACTGCGAAACGCCTCGAGCGTCGGCTGGCGATTGGCCGCCGCGTCGACCGAAACCAGTACGCTGGCTGACGCCGTACCGCCCTCACCGCTGCATTCGAGTGCAAACTCCGTTGCCGTATCGAGCGCGCCAGAGCGTTCACCCCCAGACACGGCTCTGGCCCCGGTCCAGCCCCCGGACGCCTCGCAGCTTGTCGCATCGGTGGAAGTCCACTCGAGGGCAACCGACTGACCGGGGGCCACCTCGGCGCGATCAACCGAGAAAGCAACAGCGGGTGCGGCGGCGGGCGGCGGAGGCTCGGGGTCGGGCGCTACGGGCGGGTTGGATCCGCCGCCCCCGCACCCGGCGATGAACGCTGCGAGCGCGAGAGGTACGAGCGCATAGCGCGACGTCATACCTGTTGCATCGATTTGGCGGGACTCAAGGGCTGATATCGCAGTCATCTCTCTCTCGTTCGGTCAGCGCGGATGTCCATCCACTCTGAAGTTAGCCTCAAGGCTGGCTAGACGCGGCGGCGCCTAGCTGCTCTCGCCTCGTCGAGGCAACAGGAGCTACTGAGGGACCTGCGGTACGCCCAGACGAGCCTACTCGCATGCTTAACGCTTACGTAGGCGAAGCGTTGACACCAACACGTCAGCCCAGACAAGGCCCCGGGGCAGCTGTAGAGTACAGGGCCCCGCGCCCGATAGGCTTATCGGATAGCTTATCAAAGCGCTAGTTAGCCATCGAGCTGTCTATGCTAACCACTCGGTACGCATAGGTACTTCGCTAACCGCGCCTAGAGCCAAGCCTCCCCAGAGTCGGCTTCCCACTAAACGGCGATCGCACCCTTCAGCCACAGACCTGTGCGACAGCCACTACCCTCGCGTAAGCGGTCCGCCCGTGCCCGCAACTCCTGCACCGCTGCCGCATGGGCTGCCGGTGACTCGCGGCATTCGCACGGGGACACCAGGGAGACACGATAGCCGGACGTGGTATCGTGCGGCACGCGAGCGGCCCTGGAGGGGATCGCCCCATGGGGCCTGCATGGTCTCACGTCAAACACGATTAGGGTGAGGTTGGCCAATGAGGCCGGTATTTGTCGGCGGCACGGGCCGCAGCGGCACGACGGTGCTGAAGAGCATCCTGGATTGCCACCCCCGCGTGCTCGGGGTGCCCCACGAAATGAGATTAATCGTGGATCCAGGCGGGGCCCTCGACCTGATCGACGCCCTCAGCCACCGATGGTCGCCGTACTCGGCCGATCTGGCGATCCACCGATTCCGGGACCTCTGCGCAGATCTCTTCAGCACGCCGTTGACGCGCTCCCTGCCCCTGCGGGCGGCACGAGTTGCCCTGCGGCGAATCGGGGCGTCCGCCTGGCGCTACCACACGGTGGACGCCAGCGCGTTCGGGAGCAAGGCTGAGTTCCTAGCTGCGGTCGACCGCTTTCTCGACACGCTGATCGACCACCGCACCAGAGGCTCATGGCTCGGCAGTCGCCCATTCAGCCCGCGTAGCGTCATCCATGAGACCACGCCGCGCCGTCACGCGGATGTGGCGGAGGCCTTTGGACGCTTCTTTGACGATGTACTGTCGTCTCGCCGAGGCCCCTGCACGCACTGGGTCGAGGACACCCCGTTCAACGTGTCGCATCCGGAGGAACTGCGAGCGGCATTTCCGCAGAGCAAGCTGATCCACATCTTCCGAGATCCACGCGACGTGGTCGCATCCCATCTCACGAAGGCTTGGGGAGGAGATGGCGCTGAATCAGTTGCGCGCCGGGTACGCGCAGTCCTCGAGCGCTGGCTTGTCTTGCGTGAAACGTTGCCCGACGACTTCTACGTCGAACTACCGCTGGAACGCATCGCTACCGCCCAAAGGGCCGAGCTCGAGGCGTTGTGTGGGTTCCTGGATCTGGACTACGACTCGGCGCTCGAGCGCATCAGCCTCGACAAGGTGAACGCTGGACGGTGGCAGTCTGAGCTGAACGATGCCGAGCAGTCCGCCGTAATTCGTGTGCTTGGCGATACGATCCAGAAGTACGGTTACTAGGGAATGGAAGCGGGCACGGTCGCCCCGAAGCACGTGCCCTAGGTGGTCGCTGCACCACCTATCATTGGCTTACCCTTCGCAAGTCTGTAGCCGTAGGCAATGTCGAAGGTGTGCATGACGCCGCGCAGAGCCGCCGCGAGCCATAGATAGGTGAGAACCTCGAGTCCAAACCACAGCGTAATCCCGCCGATCAGGACGTGGCTGGCCAAGAACGTCATGTGCCACACGAAGATGTACCGATAGTCGTGACGGATGATGGGCGCCTTATCGACGGGTGTTGCGATAAAGGCGAAGAATCCCCCCACCAGCATGACGCTGGCGTACTGGCCAGCCTCGATCCAATCGGCACCGAAGAGCAGCCCGAACACCGTAGGGGCCAGAAACACCCCCAACAGGTAGATCGGCGCGCCGATCAGCACTGTCCGCAGCAAGGTCTGGCGCATGAGGTCGTCGAAGCGACTCGACTCGCGGTACTGCACCGTGGCGCGTTGCCGGTAAACGTCACCAACCGCTTTCGAAATCAGACTCATGGGCGCCTGAGTGACGCGATCCGCAAGCCCGAAGAAGCCGATAGCGGCGGCATTGGACAGCGCGCCGATAATGAAGAGCGGAATCTTGATGTACCAAGCAGCGGCAGCATGGCTGACGGTAAGCGTGCCCCCCAATCGGAAGTACTTCCGCGCCAAGACGATTAGCCGCTTTGGTTGGGGCCGCTTGATCAGGGCCCTATCCTGACGAGCCACACCCCAGCCGATCGCCAACACTGAGACCAAGTAGCCCATAATTTGGCCCACGATCAAGCCGGTGCCGGGTAGGCCGGGCATTTTGACCGCGCCCATCGTGGTGGCCGTACCGACGTTCGACGCCGCCTTCAACACGACGCTCTTGCCCACGTCGGCAAATCGTTCCCGTCGCATCGCCCAGTAGATCAGACCGTGAAAGGTGCCGGTCAGGAATACCCCCAGTGGCACCACCAGCAACCAATTCTCTATGCCCGGATATCCGAGGGCGACAGCGATCGGCTCGCGCGCGACTAGCGCCACCAGCAGGAGCAACCCCGATGTGCTCGCAGCCACGATAATGACCAGCCATACCAGGTCAGCTGCGTGTCGCTCAGACGCCGGTAGCATGATCGCGGCGTCGAACTTCAAGGTCGCGATGACACTGAACACCGAGCTGATGGCGACAAACAACGAAAGCGCGCCGAAGTCGGAAGGCGAATACAGGCGCGTCAGAATCGGCAGCACACCGATCATGAGCAACTGCGCCAACCCGGTTCCGCTGGTCAACTTCAGAACGTCCTTCGCGAACGACAAGTTCATGCTGAGCGAGCTACTCCAATGAGTTACTAGTTCGTAGCGGTGCGAACCGGGTGTCGATGACTTTTCGGTTGGGCAACCGCAGAACGTAGTGGAGCGCGGAGCAAGCGTAAGACACCGTCAGGGGCCAGGTTGGCGCCATCAGCGAGGCAAAGACCAATCGCAAGAAAGTGCGCGATTATGCCGTGCCGCCGTGGCTGGTGTCGCTTCGAATTTGCGCCACGGCCCTTGCGAAGGAAGAGGCTACCTCGATGTGCTGATCGGGCGGCCAAACCGAGGGAATAAAAAAACCCCGCGACCGAGGTGGTCGCGGGGTTTCAGCGTAAAAGCCTGGCAGTGTCCTACTTTCACATGGGATCTCCCACACTATCATCGGCGCAGAGCGTTTTCACTTCCGAGTTCGGGATGGGATCGGGTGGTTCCCACTCGCTATGGCCGATGATAGTGTGGGAGATCCCATGTGAAAGTAGGACACTGCCAGGCTTTTACGCTGAAACCCCGCGACCACCTCGGTCGCGGGGTTT
>JBCBZW010000241.1 GCA_039815145.1 Pseudomonadota bacterium | reverse complement strand
CTTCTCGCTGGGGGTGGTCGCACCCTCCACCTCGAGCCTTGCGATGAATTCGGCGTCGTCCGGCGTTAGCCGCGCGCTGATCGGGATGGTTTTGCCTGCCACGGTGTCAGTGCCTCGGTTGCGGCCAGGCCGCGCTTCCACGAATGACTACAGATTACCTCAATTGTTTACGAATGTCTACATTTGTTGAGATGGAGTCGTTCAGGGTCTACCTACTAAGATGATTTCAGGCGTGCGCAAGTCGCACTCGGGGCGTGGGGGGTTGGTGGCTGCGGGCTTTGCGGGTGGTGGTGCGGCGGACGTGTGGTGGGCCCCAAGAGTGTGCAAAACGTGGGTTGGTGCACGCAGGCGAATCGGGCGAATCGGTAGGGTGTTCAGTGGCCTAAGCCACCGCCCGAATCCCCCCGCTCAGTTGTCGCCATGCTCCGTACGGTCCCCCTCTCGAGAATCCTGCGCGCCGGTGCGCTGGCCCTATTGGCCGGGCAACTCGCCGGCTGCGCGCATATGAACGAGGCCGAGTGTCAGCTCGCCGACTGGCGCACGATCGGCTTCGAAGACGGCGCGCGCGGTGCGGATGCCTCGCGCATCGGTAAGCATCGCGAGGTGTGCGCGCGACACGGCGTGGCCCCGGATCTCGTCGCTTACCAGAACGGTCGCGACGAAGGCCTGCGCCAGTTCTGTCGACCGGCCAACGGCTTCGATCAAGGGCAGTCCGGCGCGACCTACCGCGGCGTCTGCCCAGGGGATCTGGAGGCGGACTTCCTCGCCGCCTGGAACGCCGGCCGACAGATCTGGGAGGTGGCTGCCGCCGTGCGCGACACGGAGCAACAGCTGCAACGCCGCGAAGCGCGCCTGGCCGCACTGGCGGAGGAGTTGCAGGCCGCCGAGGCGGAGTTGGTCCGGGACGGTGTCACCGTGGACCGTCGCGCCGAGTTGCTCGCGCAGGTGAAGGCGCTGGCCGAGGAGCAGGGCAGGCTCGACAGCGAGCGCACCGAGCTACTTATCGAGCTCGATCGGCGCCAGGAACGACTGGCCTACGAGCGGGCGACGGCGGACTGGTAGGCGCTCCCTTGGCGGGCGGGTGCTTCCTCCACCCCAGGCCGTAGCGAGCCTGCTCGAGAAACGACTGCGGGAAGGTTTCCACCCCGGGGAAGCCCAAGGGGATGTCCCGTCCGTCGTGCGGCACGTAGGCCGTCTTGAAAAGGTGGTCCCAGATCGCCAGCGTGAGCCCGAAGTGCACCCCTAGCTGCCGTCCTTCGGGCAGGTTGAGGGCGTGATGCCAGATGTGCATCTGTGGATGGTTGAACACGAGCTTCATTCCCCGCGACAGCACGAACCACCCCGAGAGACCTCCGCCCAGCATGGCGAGCACGATGCCGGCCGCACCCGGAAGATCCAGGGCGGTCGCCGCACCCAATCCGAGCAATAGGCCCAGTGCCGCCCCCGTGTAGCGCGATGGAATCGAGAGATTCGAGTGGTTGTAGTACCCCACCGCGAGGGTGAAGATGTGGATGATGAAGAAGTCGTAGAGGCCGATCCCCAGTAGCGCCAGGGGCATGTACTCGAGGCTGCGGTAGACGATGTTCTCCATCCAGTGGTAGCGCATGTAGGCGGCGAAGCCCATCTCCTGCACCGAGTGGTGCACCTTGTGGAATTGCCACAGGAAGGGGGAGGCGTGCAGCAGCCGGTGAATCCACCATTGCACGAAGTCGCGCACCACGAACCCCAACAGCAGCACGCACCACAGCGGCGCCTGCGCTAGCGGATTCACACGCTGCAGGTCTACGCCGAATAACGCCCATATCCCTTCGTTGACCGCGTCCACGACCACGTTTGATGCCGCGTTGTGGATGATCAGCGAGAACAGGAAGGCGTTGAAGAAGACGTAGAAGAGGTCGAGGAAGAAGTCTCGTCGCAAGCGCTTCTGTCGCTCACGCCAGGGCCTCGCCCACTCGGCCGCGAAAAACATCGCCAGCAGGCCGAGGAGCCAGTAGACGTAGTTGTGCCAGCTCGGGTGCGTGATTTCGTGCCAGAGGTAGCCCGCGTAACCGGTGTAGCTCTGGACGATGATGTTCCAATAGTGGTCCAAGCCTCACCCTCACGTTGACCTCGGCCAACGGCGGTGGGCCGGACCGCTCAACCCACGCGCGTGATCGAGAAGCGCAGGTCCATGCCGTCGATCTGGGCGCTCAGCTGATCCGTCTCACCCGCCGTGAACGACGTCGCCAGCACTTCGCCTGCAATGTAGTCCGCGTGCTCCGTCGCCGCCGTCGCCAGATCGCCCTCGGCCGCGTACACCACCTCGATGCGATCGCTCACCTCCAGCCCCATCTCTTTGCGCGAGCGCTGGATGCGGTTGACGATCTCGCGGGCGTAGCCGCCGCGGATCAGCTCCGGCGTGAGGTTGCAGTCGAGGTCGACGGCGATGCGCGCGTTGGACACGGTGTTGGTGCCCGGCTTCGCCTGCTGCAGCACTTCGATCTCCTGCGAAGTGAAGACCTCGTCCTCCAGCGTGATCTGGCCGGCGCCCTGTAGCTCGTTGATCTGTTCGTCCGTGAGGTTACGGATCGCCTGCTGGAAGGCCTTCATGCGCTTGCCGAGGCGCTTGCCCAGAAGCTTGAAGTTCGGCTTCGCCACCCGTTCGATGTACGCCGACTCGTCGCTGTCGTAGCGCACCTCACGCACGTTCAGCTCGTCGCGCAGGTAGGACTCGAGGGCGCGCATGTCGTCCAGGAGGTGCGTGTCGCGGGTGACCACGGTGAGGCTGGCGAGCGGCGTGCGCAGACCGATCTTCATCTCCTCGCGCTTCTGGCGACCTAAGAGGATCACCTGCTGCATGCGATCGACCGCCGTCTCCAGATCCTCGCGGATGAGAGACGCGTCCGCCTTCGGGTAATCGCTCAGGTGCACGGACTCGGGGTCCGTCGCCGTACCCGCCCCGGCGAGGGTGGCCAGCTGGCTGTACAGGTACTCGGAGAGGAAGGGCGTGAACGGCGCCATCACCTTGGAAAGCTCCATCAGCGCCGTGTACAGCGTCGCGTAGGCCGCCTGCTTGTCCGCCGTGTTCTCCTCGCCCCAGTAGCGGGAGCGGTTGAGGCGGATGTACCAGTTGGTCAGGTCTTCGATGAAGTTGAAGAGCTGGGGCACCACGTTGTAGAGGCGATAGGCCTCCATCTCCTCGGCAATGCGGGCCTTCAGGGTCTGCAGGCGGGAGATGAGCCAGGCGTCGAGGACGTTGTCGCTCGGCGCGACTTCGGCGCTCGGCGACCAGCCGTCGATCTCCGCGTAGGTCTTCAGGAAGGAGAAGGCGTTGTACCAGGGCAGGAGCGCGCGACGGGTCATGTCGCGCACGCCGCTGTCCGCAAAGCGCTGCTCCTCGCCGCGCACCAGGCCCGAGTTGATCAGGTACAGGCGCAAGGCGTCCGCACCGTACTTCTCCATCAGGTCGTCCGGCGGGGTGTAGTTGCGCAGGCGCTTCGACATTTTCTTGCCGTCCTGCGCCATCACCATGCCGTTGACGATCACGTTCTGGAACGCCGGCTGATCGAAGATCGCCGCCGCCAGCACCGTGAGCGTGTAGAACCAGCCACGGGTCTGGTCCAGGCCCTCGGCGATGAACTCCGCCGGGAAGCCCTCCTTGAAGAGCTCCTCGTTCTCGAAGGGGTAGTGCAGCTGCGCGTAGGGCATCGACCCCGACTCGAACCAGCAGTCGAGGACTTCCGAGATGCGCTTGTAGGTGCCCGCCTCGCCGTCGACCGTGAAGGTCAACGGGTCGACGTGTTCGCGATGCAGGTCTGTGACCGTGACGCCCGTGGCTTCCGCCAGCTCCGCGATGGAGCCGAAGCACTTCATGCTGCCCGTCTCGTCATTGATCCAGATCGGCAGGGGCGTGCCCCACACGCGGTTGCGCGAGATCGCCCAGTCGATCGCGCCCTCCAGCCACTTGCCGAAGCGACCGTGCTTGATGTGATCCGGCACCCAACGGATCTGCTCGTTGGCGTCGATCAACTTCTGCTGGATGCTGGTGACGCTCACGAACCAAGACGG